>JBPCVQ010000532.1:0-10834 GCA_051010395.1 Geminicoccaceae bacterium
TCTCGAAGCAGGCGACGGCCTATCGCCAGATGTCTCTTCTTCTTCGTCGTCCCCCTGGTCGTGAAGCCTTCCCCGGCGACGTCTTCTACCTGCATTCGCGCCTGTTGGAGCGTGCGGCGAAGATGAACGACGACCTGGGAGCAGGTTCCTTGACCGCGCTTCCGATCGTGGAAACGCAGGCGAATGACGTCTCCGCCTATATCCCGACCAACGTGATTTCGATCACCGATGGCCAGATCTTCCTGGAGACGGACCTCTTCTATCAGGGCATCCGGCCCGCGGTGAATGTCGGTCTGTCCGTGTCTCGCGTGGGCTCTGCTGCCCAGATCAAGGCGATGAAGCAGGTGGCCGGCAAGATCAAGCTGGAGCTTGCTCAGTATCGTGAGATGGCCGCGTTCGCGCAGTTCGCCTCGGATCTCGATGCGGCGACCCAGCGATTGCTGGCGCGAGGCGCTCGCCTCACCGAGCTTTTGAAGCAGGGCCAGTATCAGCCGATGGTGGTGGAGATGCAGGCGGCCGTCATCTATGCCGGTGTCAATGGTTATCTCGACGATGTCGGGACGAGAGACGTGGTCCGTTACGAGAGCGGCCTTGTCAGCGAGTTGGAGGCCAATGGCCAGGATATCCTGAAGGCGATCCGCGAAGAGGGTGCGATCAGCAGCGACACCGAAGAGAAGCTGAAGACGCTGATTTCGTCCTACACTGACGGTTTTGCCTGAGCGCTGATCCATGGCATCCTTAAAAGAACTCAGAAGCCGGATCGGCAGCGTCAAGCAGACGCAGAAGATCACGAGCGCCATGAAACTGGTGGCGGCGTCGAAGCTGAAAAAGGCGCAGGAGCAGGCGGAGGCAGCTCGCCCCTTTGCTCTGCGCATGTCGAATATGCTGACCAATCTCGCGGCCGGCGTTGCGGATGTGGAGAATGCGCCGAAGCTGCTCGCCGGTTCCGGCGAGGATAAGGTGCATCTTCTGATCGTCGCGACCGCGGATCGTGGTCTTTGCGGCGGCTTCAACAGCTCGATCGTCCGAGGTGCTAGGCGGAAGGTTGCCGAGCTGGAGGACGCCGGCAAGACGGTCAAGATCCTTTGCATCGGCCGCAAGGGGCGGGATCAGCTCAGGCGCGATCACGGTGGCAAGGTGATCGAGACCATTGACGGCGTGGGCAAGTCCAAGCTCAGCTATGACGAGGCCGCAGCGATTGCGCTCAAGATCGAGCAGTATTACGAGGCCGGCGAGTTCGACGTCTGCACAATCATCTTCAATCAGTTCAAATCGGCGATCACCCAGATCCTCACCGTGAAGCAGCTCATTCCGGTCGAAACGCCGGAAGAGAAAGCCGACAGCGGCGAGGCCAAGGCGGTCTACGAGTTCGAGCCGGAAGAGGATGTCATCCTGGAAGAGCTGCTGCCGCGTAATCTGGCGGTGCAGATCTACGGCGCGCTGACTGAAAATTCGGCATCCGAGCAGGGCGCCCGTATGTCGGCGATGGACAGTGCGACGCGCAATGCGGGTGAGATGATCGGCAAGCTGACGCTGATCTACAACCGAACACGCCAGGCCAAGATCACCAGCGAACTGATCGAAATCATCTCGGGCGCCGAGGCCCTGTAATCAGGACCGGGCCCAGCCAACGGGGTACGCCGCGTAAAGCGGCAGGAAAGACGAGGGAAGAGAATGGCGACGCAAGAGAATGTGCAGACTGGCAAGGTCTCCCAGGTCATGGGCGCAGTGGTCGATGTGCAGTTCGACGGGCATCTGCCTGAAATTCTGAATGCACTGCATACCGAGAACCATGGCAACAAGCTGGTGCTGGAGGTGGCGCAGCATCTCGGTGAGCAGACCGTGCGCACCATCGCCATGGACGGCACCGAGGGGTTGACCCGCGGCCAGGACGTGATTGACACGGGCGAGCCGATCGCGGTCCCGGTCGGGCGTGAGACGCTCGGCCGCATCATGAACGTCATCGGCGAGCCGATCGATGACCGTGGGCCGGTCAATGCCAAGGTTACGGCCCCGATCCATGCGCCGGCCCCTGAGTTTATCGATCAGTCCACGGAGACCGAGGTGCTGGTGACCGGCATTAAGGTCGTCGACCTGCTGACGCCTTATCCGAAGGGTGGCAAGATCGGTCTTTTCGGTGGCGCCGGTGTCGGCAAGACCGTTTTGATCATGGAGCTGATCAACAATGTCGCGAAGGCCCATGGCGGTTTTTCCGTGTTTGCCGGCGTGGGCGAGCGTACCCGTGAAGGGAACGATCTCTATCACGAGATGATCGAGTCCAACGTCATCAATCTCGAGGATCAGACCAAGTCCAAGGTGGCTCTGGTTTATGGTCAGATGAATGAGCCTCCGGGCGCCCGTGCGCGTGTCGCTCTATCCGGCTTGACGGTCGCCGAGCATTTTCGCGATGCCGAAGGGGCAGACACTCTCCTCTTTGTCGACAACATTTTCCGTTTCACCCAGGCTGGCTCCGAAGTGTCCGCACTTCTCGGCCGTATCCCATCCGCTGTGGGTTACCAGCCAACGCTGGGCACCGACATGGGCGGGCTGCAGGAGCGGATTACTTCGACCAACAAGGGCTCGATCACCTCGGTACAGGCCATTTACGTGCCCGCCGATGACTTGACCGACCCCGCGCCCGCCACCGCCTTCTCGCATCTGGACGCGACCACCGTGTTGTCCCGTCAGATTGCCGAGCTCGGTATTTATCCGGCGGTGGATCCACTGGACAGCACGTCCCGCATCATGGAGCCGGCGACGGTTGGTGACGAGCACTACGCGGTCGCTCGTGAGGTGCAGGAGACGTTGCAGCGCTATAAGGGGCTGCAGGACATCATTGCCATTCTCGGCATGGACGAGCTTTCTGAAGAGGACAAGCTGGTCGTGGCGCGTGCCCGAAAAATCCAGCGCTTCCTCTCGCAGCCGTTCTTCGTCGCCGAAGTGTTCACCGGTTCTCCCGGCAAGCTCGTGTCGCTCGAAGATACGATCGCCGGCTTCAAGGCGATCTGCGCCGGCGACTATGACGATCTTCCCGAGGCCGCCTTCTACATGGTTGGCAATATCGAGGAGGCCGTCGACAAGGCCAAGAAGATGGCGGCCGAAGCGGCGTAAGGAGCTGATCGATGGCTGAAGGATCTGCGGGCAAGGTGGCGTTCGAGCTGGTATCGCCCGAGCGCCTGCTGGCGAGCGAAGAGGTGGACATGGTGGTGGCGCCGGGAGCGGCGGGCGATTTCGGCGTGCTCCCGGAGCACAGCCCCCTGATGTCGCTGCTTCGTCCTGGTGTCATCGAGATCTACGAGGGTGATCGTGTCGCCCAGCGGATTTTCGTTGGCGGCGGCTTCGCCGAGGTCAACGAGAAGGGCTGCATCGTCCTTGCGGAGGAGGCGATGCCGGTCGGCGATATCGACGTCGCCGAAGCCGAGAAACGCATCAGATTCGCCAAGGATGATCTCGGCAGCGCCGGTGACGATGTCACCAAAGCCAAGCTGGAGCGCGACATCGAGATCGCCGAGGCGATGATCGCCGCCGCGGGCAGTGCGCACTGATCAAGGCCCACCGTTTCAGGCACTCATCAATCTCGCTTATCTCACTCGGACAGATCCGCCAGTCTCAGGCAAGTCAACGGGGCGGCCGCGCCGCTAGCTGATGGGTTGTTGGCAGAGGTGCCTTACCTCGAAACGGGGGTAGGGGACGCCATCGTCGTTTCGGTACATGGTGGCGTGCAGTGCCAGAGTATCTGGGCTTTGCTCGGTGTTTGGCGCCTGTCCGAGATAGTCGAGCGGGGCGATCGGGCCGGCGCCGTCGGCCGCCATTGCATAGAGTGCTTCGACTTTGTTGGAGGCGCTGTCGATCGGCAGGCTCTGTTCGAACGGTCCATAGTTTTCAAAATTATAGGCATAATCCCGTCCCTGAAGTGACTTCAGGAAACCGGCCTTATTGCCGTAGGGCAGGCGCACCACGGCGAGTGTCAGATAGTCGGTGCCATCAGGGCCACCGATCTGGTTGTTGCAGACCTGAATGACCACGAGATGCGTGATATATCGGCAACTGGCTTTCAGACAGTAGCCGACGATCATGCCTCCATGCATTTTGGCGGCCTTCTCCTCGATGGTGTCGGCCTCGGCGGATGGTGACGTCAGTGCGGAAACGCCACCCGGGACCGGCATGAAGATGTCGGCGCGCGGAATGAAGCGGCGAAGCGGGTCGAGGTCGATTGCCGTTGGACCATTGGCAGTCGGTTCGAAGGTCTGACTTGCTGCCTGCGAGGCACCGATTGCAAGACCGCAAAGCAGCGACAGAACAGCAAGCCATTCTCTAAAACGCATCCAGATTGGCCAATCGTCCCAAGAGTTCCAATAACACCGCAGACTTAGATTGAATTAGTTTCGCCTTAGCTTCAGGCAAGCAAGAGCTGATCGAGTGCGCTGAATTTTACACTATCTCTCGCGATTCATGAAATTTTTACAGCATGTTGCCGTCGGCGAACTCCTCTCCATTTTTGCGTGCACCATCAACCCTTCAGTCCTCCAGCCGATTCTTCCCGCTCTGACAATTTATCTTTGGTTCGGCATGGTTTTTGCGAAACTTTAGGTGGAAATACTGTTCAAGGGACTCAACAGCCAGCGACCGAGAGAGGAAAGGAAGCATGAAGACCATCATCGCCGGGGCCATCGGGCTTTTCGTCGCCACTCAAATGAGCATCGCGCATGCGATCATCATCGATTTCGAGGACGTGCCACCGCTCGCAACCGGCCCCAGCCTGTTTGCCGATGCCGGACCTGCGCAGGACATCACGGTCGCCGGGGTCACCTTCAGCGGTGGGGTGGTCCTCGGATTTCCGACCAATTTTCCGGCCAGTCCGTTTTCGACGCCACCCAATGTCTACGCGAGCGCCAGCAGTATCGTTGCTGCCGATCCCTCACTGTTGCCGGCGATATCGATCGCCCTCGACCCGTCGGTTGGTGCGACCGAAGTCGAAGGGTTGCTGTTCAACGGCCTTACCGTTGATGACAGCTTCCTTGTGGAGGCGTTCTCGAGTTCGACCGTCGTGGCTAGTCAATCGCTCGTTGATTTGCCTCCCAATTTCCAGAATGGGTTCGGTGTGTTCAGATTGGCCTCGGGTGGGCCGGTGATCGATCTGGTGACCATAACCGCCGATCTTTCTGGCCTTCTCCCCGACGAGTGGGACTTTGTCATCGATACGGTGGCGATCAACGAACCGATCGAGAACGTTCTGGTCGCTGTCACCGAACCTTCGACCATAGGCTTGCTTGCTCTAGCGATGGCGGGTATCGGCATGGCCCGCCGCCGCCGCCGTTCAGTCTGACCGCACGCCGCTCAGATACCGGCTGCGCGCAGAAAGTCGAAGTCGCAGCCGGTATCGGCCGGAAGCACGTGGTCGTGGTAGAGACGGGCATAACCCCGTGCCGGGGTAGGCGGTGGTTGATGGGCGTGACGTCGGGCGGAAAGCTCCGCCTCGCTCACCAGAAGGTCCAGTGAACGGCGTTCGACGCTCAGCCTGATCCTGTCACCGCTGCGAACCAGACCCAACGGACCGCTCGCGGCGGCTTCGGGGGTGACGTGCAGGATGATGGTGCCGAAGGCGGTGCCGCTCATGCGGGCGTCCGAGATCCGGATCATGTCCTTCACGCCCGCTCTGGCAAGTTTCCCCGGTATCGGCAGATACCCTGCTTCGGGCATGCCGGTGCCGCTCTTTGGGCCGGCGTTCTGCAATACCAGAACGTCGTCGGGCTCCACGTCGAGATCTGGATCGTCAACTCGAAGGGCGAGATCCTCCAGAGAAGAAAAGACCACGGCGCGGCCTTCATGTTCGAACAGCCGGCTATCGGCCGCCGACCGCTTCAAGATAGCGCCGCCGGGAGCGAGACTGCCAAACAGCGCGATCAGGCCGCCCTGCGGCTGGAGAGGCTTTTCCAACGTTTTAACAATGCCGAGGTCAGGCGTCTCCGCTTCATCTTTCAAACGGTCCCCGAGGGACCCACCGGTAACCGACATCGCTTCGAGGTCCAGCAGGGGCTGCAAGCCCCTGAGGATGGGGGCGAGGCCACCGGTCGCAAAGAGATCCTCCATATAGTGAGGGCCGGTGGGCTTGAGGTCGACGAGGACGGGGGTGGCGTCGCTGATCGTGTTGAGTTTGTCGAGCGGCAGGTCGATGCCGGCTCGACCTGCTATCGCAGCTAAGTGCAGGATGCCGTTGGTCGAACCGCCGATCGCGAGCAGCACGCGAAGGGCGTTGTCGACCGCGGCTTTGGTGACGATGGCGCTGGGTTTTAGTTTTTCGTCAACGAGGCCGACGGCTCGGCCGCCGCTCGCTTCGGCGGCGCGCAGGCGATCGGCGTGAACGGCGGGGATCGCGGCCGTGCCGGGAAGCGTCATGCCCATGGTCTCGGCGATGCAGGCCATGGTGCTGGCGGTGCCCATCACCGGGCAGGTGCCCTCGGTGGTGCAGAGGCGGGCGCCAATCGCATCGATCTGTTCGCGGTCGATGTGCCCGGCTCTGAACTCGGCCCAGAAGCGCCGGCAGTCGGTGCAAGCGCCGAGGCGTTCCTCGCCGTGGCGGGAGGTCATCATCGGGCCGGTGACCAGGAGGATGGCGGGCTTGTCCGCGGAGATGGCGCCCATCAGAAGGGCGGGGACGGTCTTGTCGCAACCGCCGATCAGGACGACGGCGTCCATGGGCTGCGCACGGATCATCTCCTCGACGTCCATGCTCATCAGATTGCGGAACATCAGGGTCGTCGGCGAGACGAAGCTTTCGCCGAGCGAAATGGTGGGAAAGGTGATCGGCAGGCCGCCCGCCGCAAGCACGCCACGCTTGGTCGCTTCGATCAGCCCTGGAACGCCGCGATGGCAGTTATTGAAGCCGGAGCTGGTATCGACGATGCCGATCACCGGCTTCTCCAGCATCGCTTTGCCGTACCCCATGGAACTCGCAAAGGACCGGCGCATATAGAGCGCGAAGTCCGGATCCCCCATATGGGTCAGCCCCAACGCCAACCCATGCTTCTCCTCCACCATAACCAACCCCCTCGTTCTCACCCCTGTCGCCCGATCCGCCCGCATACCAGCCAAGCCGGACACTAAACCAAGTCACCGCACCGGGCCGCGCCCGGTGTGACGGGCTGTCGCGTTTTAATGCAACCTTTAGCCGCGTATGGTCCCCATCTATCTCATTTGAGTTGTGCTGGCGACATGGATCGGCTGACGCGTACTTGGTTGGAGTTCTGCCGGAACGACCAGGTGCTGCTTTTTTTTCTGGCGGCGATCATCGGTATCGCGGCCGGCTATGGCGCCATCGGCTTTCGCTTGCTGGTGGCGGGGCAGCAATATGTGCTGTTCGGCAATCCCATGGACCGCATCTTCAGCAGCGCCGTGAGCTTGCCTTGGTGGCATCTGATCCTGGTGCCGACGCTCGGCGGTCTCGCCATCGGCCTCTTTACCCACTATGTGCTGCCCGGGCGCCTGCCGCAAGGTGTCGCCGATGTGATGGCGGCGAGCGCCCTTCGGAACGGGCGCATGTCACTGCGCGAAGGCCTGGCTGCAGCTCTCGTCAGCGCCGGATCGGTCGGGTGCGGTGCTTCGGTGGGGCGGGAAGGGCCGATCGTTCACTTGGGTGCGACCTTCGCCTCGGCCGTGGCGCAGAGGTTGCATCTTTCACCGTCGCTGGCGCGCACATTGCTCGGCTGCGGGGTGGCGGCGGCGATCGCAAGTGCCTTCAATGCTCCGATCGCCGGCGTGTTCTTCGCGCTTGAGGTGGTCATCGGGCATTATGGGATAGCCGCGTTTTCGCCTGTCGTGATCAGTTCGGTGATCGGCACGGTGATCACGCGGATCCATATCGGAGAAGACGCCGCATTCAGGCTTGCGCCGCAGCAGATCGCCTCTTTTTGGGAACTGCCGGCGTTCATCATTCTTGGCCTGGTCTGCACGCTTTCCGCCGTGGGGCTGCTCAAGGGGATCGCTCTGGTCCAGGCGGCTCACGACCGGCTCGGTGTCGCGCACTGGCTGCGCCCGGCGGTGGCCGGCCTTTTGGTCGGTGGGATCGCCATCGAGTATCCGGAAGTGCTGGGTGTTGGATATGAGGCGACCGAGACCACGCTTCGGGGAGGCTATGGTCTCAAGATGCTCATCCTCCTGGCCATCGCCAAGGCCATGGCGACGGTCGTTTGTCTTGGTAGCGGTTTCGGCGGCGGCATTTTCAGCCCGAGCCTGGTCCTCGGCGCGTTGGTGGGCTCCGCCTTCGGTTTGATCGCCGTTGGCTTTTTTCCAGCTCTGGGATCCTTGACCAGCGTCTACGCCCTCCTGGCGATGGCGGCCGTTGCCGCTTGCACGCTGGGGGCGCCGATCTCGACTGTTATCATGGTGTTCGAGCTGACGGCTGACTACGGCATTACTTTCGCGCTCATGGTGACGGTGGCGATCGCCTCCTTGATCTTTCATCAACTGCACTGGCATTCCTTCTTCAGTTGGCAGCTTCTCAAGCGCGGCATCGACCTCTACACCCGGCACGACCAACGGGTTCTCGCCAGCCGCAAGGTTGCGGAGGTGATGAGGAAGGAGGTCGTCACCGTTGGTCTGGATGCCGATCTCGATCACCTGAAATCGATGTTTCTGCATCGCCATCTGCCGATTTTCGTGGTCAGCGACAGTGGTGCGCTGGTCGGCACCATTCACTTCGAGGATCTGGCGGACGCGGCCTTCGAGGCCGATCGCAATGTGGCGCCGGCCGCGCGAGATTTGGTGCATCGCCTGCCAGCGGCGCTGACGCCGGAGGATGATCTGGAAAAGGCGCTTCGGGTGTGCGAGGCGAACCACGAGGAACATATGCCCGTGGTCAAGGACGAAGTAAGCAAGCAGGTGGTGGCCGAGGTTCGGCTGACCGATCTGTTCCTGGCGCAGAACCAGGCATTACTGGAGGCGAGGGCGGTGGGGCTGGGGGAGCGCTGAACACGCCTCGTGGAGGCGATCTGCAGCAGCCGTATCAATTAGACATTTCGATTGTGTGGGCGTATTTCAGAGATACTGACACCCTTACCTGGCAGGAAAAAAGCCGGGTGATTGAAGGGTGTTGCCGGATAGCCCAGGCGACCGCGATTTCAACGACTGCATATCGAGGCCATCATGCCCAAGACCATCGTTATCCTGTGCGACGGAACCTCGAACGAGATATCCGAAGATCGCACCAACATCCTTCGCCTTTATGGCGCGCTGACGAAATCCGAAGATCAGGTCGTCTACTACGATCCCGGCGTGGGCACGTTCGGCGCCGCCAATGCCTGGTCATATTATTATCGAAAGGCGATTGAGATCTGGGGGCTCGCGACGGGCTGGGGCCTGGATCAGAACGTCAAGGAGGCCTATCGATTTCTGGTCGAGAATTTCGACGACGGCACGCGTGCCGACGGCGAGGACGTTGAGCCCGATCGCCTCTTTTTCTTTGGATTCAGCCGCGGTGCCTATACGGCCAGGGTCCTCGCCGGATTCATCCATGCGATCGGTTTGATCCGGCCGGTAAATCTCAACCTGCTCGACTATGCCTACAGCGCCTATAAAGGTGTCAGCAAGCGCAGCCGGTCCGACGACGATGATCGGGATGTCGATGCTCTTTCCGAGGTCCGTCTCTATGAGCGGATCCTGGCGCCACGGCGACCGGCGATCCGCTGCCTCGGCCTGTTCGACACCGTCGGATCGGTGATCGAGTGGGGGCGTTTCGGCCCCAGGTTTCGCACCCATGCCTACACCGAAACCAACCAGAGCGTGGAAGCCGTGCGCCATGCTGTGGCGATCGATGAAAGGCGGACCATGTTCCGACCGCAGCTCTGGCCGGACAAGGATGACTATTGGGGTGGGCCGTGCAAGCCGAAGATCGTGAAGAAACAGGATGTCGAGGAGGTCTGGTTCTCCGGCGTTCACAGCGATGTCGGCGGTGGTCTTCCGGAGAAGGTCAGCGGATTGGCGAAAATTCCTCTCGACTGGCTGATCACCGAGACGAAGAAGCTCGGGCTCGCCTATCAGACGCCGGTCATCAACAAGATCGTTTTGGGCAAGAGCAAGGCGGAAAGCTATGTGAAACCCGATCCGCTTGCCGAGAAGAATGAGTCGATGAATTGGGCCTGGAAGGTGATCGAGTTCCTGCCGCGTCGTGTGCCGACAGACGGGCATAGCTGCCGCGCATCTCTATGGGGCTGCTATCTGCCGCGCTGCGAGCGTCGTTGGATTGCATCCGCCGCCAAGGTGCACAAGTCCGTCTTCGAGCGTCGCGGCACGGCGTATGATTATGACCAGCGCAACATCCCCAACAAGATCGAGAAAGTCTAGCAGCGCGTCATAGTGCCTGGTCCGGATTTGTTGACGTTTCGGTCGAGATGCTCTGACCTCGGTACGAGGCCGAACGCGTGCAGTTGCCGTGACGTTAAGAATTGTTAAGGAAAAAAAACTTTACATTGTCAATAAAGTGGAATATATACCTATTTGTGTTCTCCTCTCCTGTCATGCAATTGCCCGCGGCCGACAGCAACGGCCGCGGTTTTTTTTTGCTTCGGCAAAAGAAAAAAGGGCCGCACCTTTCGGCACGGCCCTGATTTCGATAGTAGCGTCTTGGTGATGAGGCTTAGAAGCCGCCCATACCACCCATGCCGCCCATACCGCCCATGTCACCCATGTCGGGAGCGCCGCCGGCGGCCTCCTTCTTGGGCTTCTCGGCGATCATGGCTTCGGTGGTGATCAGGAGACCGGCGATCGATGCCGCATCCTGAAGCGCCGTGCGCACGACCTTGGTCGGGTCGATGATGCCAGCCTGCATCATGTCGCCATA
>JBPCVQ010000533.1:0-17921 GCA_051010395.1 Geminicoccaceae bacterium
TCCATCGGCGTGCCGATCTGCTCGATCCGCCCCTCGTTCATGATCACGATCCGATCCGCGAGCGTCATCGCCTCGACCTGATCGTGGGTCACGTAGACGCTGGTCACGCCGAGCCGATTGTGCAGACGCCTGATCTCGGCGCGCATTTGCGTCCTGAGCTTGGCATCGAGGTTGGACAAGGGCTCATCGAACAGGAAGACCTCGGGGTGACGCACGATCGCGCGTCCCATCGCCACCCGTTGACGCTGACCGCCGGAGAGGTCGGCGGGCCGCCGCTCCAGATATTCGGTCAAGCCCAGAATCTTGGCGACCTCGGCGACAGACTCGGCGATCTGTTGTTTTTTCACCCGGCGAATGCGTAGGCCGAACGCGATGTTCTCGGCGACGTTCAGATGCGGGTAGAGCGCGTAGTTCTGAAAGACCATGGCGACATCGCGGTCTTTGGGCGCCACCTCATTGACCACCCTGTCGCCGATCGAGATCGTGCCTTCGGTGATCTCCTCGAGGCCCGCGATCATGCGCAGCGTCGTTGACTTGCCGCAGCCTGACGGGCCGACGAGGACGACGAATTCCTTGGAGCCGATTTCCAGATTGATCCCGTGGACGACTTCAACCGTGCCGTAGCGCTTGACGACGTTTTCGAGTGTTACCGCGGCCATGTTCCCTCCCTGATCCCACTCTGCAGGGCTTCGTTAGGTCCGTGCGTTTGAGCGGGATCGTCTCCTGACCTCGAAAGCGTTGAGCTGATCGATCGATTCGAGAATTTTCGGATGCGCTGAGAGCATGTCGATCTCGCTGTCTAGCGATCCGAGGTGGTCGACAAGGGCCTGCTCGGCCGCATCGGGGTCATGTTCGCGCACGGCCTTGGCGATCGCCTTGTGTTCCAGGATCACCTCGCTTGCACGGCTGATCTTGTGGATCCGCTTCATATGACGGATGCGATCGAGCTCGGCCTTCGACTGGTTCAGAACATCCCAGACACCGGGAATGCCGGCGATCTCGAACAGCAGTCGGTGGAAGGTTTCATCGAGGCGGAAGAATTCGACGCGCTTCTCGGCGGCCAGCATCTCCTCCTGCTCGCGAATGCAGGCCTCGACGCGGATGATCCCCTCGAAGCCGCCATGCCGTTCGGCGGCGCGACGGACCGCACCAGTCTCCAGCTGCAAACGAATGAAACATGCCTCGATATAGCGATCGAGCTGGATGGGTGTCACATAGGTGCCGCTCTTGGGCACCACCTCGACCAGCCCCATGTCCTCCAGCCGGATCACCGCCTCGCGCACCGGTGTCTTGCTCGCACCTAGCGCTTCGGCGACCTCCTTTTCGGAGATTAACTCGCCTGGCTTCAGCGTGATGGCGACGATCATGTCTTTCAGGATCTCGAACACCTGGGCGACCAGGCTCTTCGACGGATCCAGCTCGACATCTCCGAGCCTGTCGGCAATCGATCGCGATTCTACAGCCAAATCTTGCATATCAGTTGATCAATCATCCGATGTTTATAGAATCTTGTACATCAGCTAACTATTCTGATATCTTAGATTATCGATCGATGCAACTCAAAATCGTCAAACCGCTTCTTCCTCAGCGCCATATTCGGGAAATTGCCATGGTTCTTGGATCGCTTCGGGACGGAAAGTCCGCCAGGATTCAGTCAGTTAACATCACGCCGGTGGCGGTGCCGGACATGCCGCTTTTGAACTGCAAGGGCGTGCACCAGAAGGTTTTTTTAAGAAGCGTCATCGAGGTGACCACCGATGATGGTCTCGTCGGCCTTGGCGAAACCTATGGCAGCAAGCGCACGCTCACGGGGCTAAAGCGATCGGCAGACGCGCTGATCGGGCTCGATCCCTTCCATCTGCACGATCACCGCCGCCGAGTGATCGAAGCCCTGCCCGAAGGCGGCGGCGTCAATGCGCCAACCGCGGTTGCCGACCACCAGCTGATTGACGTCGTCACCAGCGCCTACGAAGTCGCCTGCATGGACTTGCAGGGCAAGATCCTGGGCCGTCCGGTCAGTGATCTTCTGGGTGGCAAGGTCCGTAAGCGCGTCCCGTTCAGCGCCTATCTGTTTTTCAAGTTCGGAAAGCAATATGACGCCGATCGGCCCGACCGGTGGGGCGAGGTGCTGACGCCGGACGCCTTGGTCGAAGAGGCGCGCACGCTCGTCGAAGAAAACGGCTTCAAGTCACTGAAGCTCAAAGCCGGTTTTCTCGAGCCCGACCTTGAAATCGAAACCATGATCAAGCTGCACGAGGCTTTTCCGAACCTGCCGCTTCGCATCGATCCGAACGGCGGCTGGACCGTGGAAACGGCCATTCACATCGGCAAGGCGCTCGACGGCGTTCTCGAATATATGGAAGACCCGGTGCTCGGCATGGACGGCATGGCCGCGGTCGCCGCCGAGGTCTCCATGCCGCTCGCCACCAACATGGTGGTCATCGAGTTCGACCATCTGGTCGAGGCGATCAAGAAGAATGCGGTCCAGGTGGTGCTCTCGGACCATCACTATTGGGGCGGGCTTCGCGCATCAACCCATCTCGCCCGGGCCTGCCAGGCCCTCGGTCTCGGGCTTTCGATGCATTCCAACTCCCATCTCGGCATCAGCCTCGCCGCCATGACCCATCTCGCCGCGGCCACCCCCAACCTCACCTATGATTGCGACACCCACTATCCCTGGATCGATGTCGACATCATCCATGGCGGCAAGATGACGTTTCGAGACGGCATGCTCACGCCGCCAGCAGGGCCAGGTCTCGGCATTGAGCTCGATCATGCAGCTCTCGATCGCCTGCACCGCCTCTACCTCGAAAGCGGCGTCGACGACCGGGACGACACCTTGACCATGCGCCGCTACATCCCGGGCTATGAACGGCGCGTGCCGCGCTGGTGAGCCTCTTGTGGCGAACTGAAGGTCATGACGGAGGAATACCAGGCGCGAACCGGCCGACCTACGCCAACGACGGCCGCAATCTTTGCCTTGGCATGGCCTCTCGCGGTCAACGCAATCCTGCTCCATGGCATCGTTATCATCGATGCGTTTCTCGTCTCCCTCCTGGGTGAAGAGGCGTTGGCCGCCATGGGACTCGCCGTCGCTATTGCGGGCTTGCTCTTGGGCGCTCTCGCCGCCCTGTCCCATGCGACGCAAATACTCGTGGCTCAGGCCCAGGGCGCGGACGATGCCATTGCCCTCAAGAGCGCCTTCTGGTGCGGGCTTATTATCAGTGCTGTCGCGACGGGTTTCGGTCTAACCCTCATCTGGACCGTCGGTGGCGACATCGTCCGACATTTCGCCCACACACCCGACATCGCCGAAGATGCGCTTGCCTATCTTCATATCTTTGCCATCGTCATCATCTGCGAAACCGGCAGTCAGGCCATCTCCTGCCATTTCAACGGAACCGGCAGAACTTGGTTGCCCTTTTGCAGCCATCTGGCCCAGATGCCGGTCAATATCGGATTGAGCATCCTGTTGATCTTCGGGCTCTATGGATTTCCCGAGCTTGGATTGAGCGGTGCTGCCATCGGCAGCGCCGTCGCTGCCTTTGTGCGACTGCTCTTTCTGGTAACCTGCCTCCGACGGTTTGATGGCGCTGTCATGGGCGCACCGGGTTGGGCAGAGGCCACATTCCTTCGTTCGATCAAGCGCCACGTCATCTTCGCCTTGCCCGTCGCTGCAACCTTCTTCGGCCAAGCCACATGCAATGCCGTTTGCTCGTTGCTATATGCCCGTATGAGCATCAATGAGTTCGCCGCGATGACGCTGATCCTGCCCTGGGTGCAGGTCGCCGGCATGATCATGATCTCCTGGGCGCAGGCGACGGGCATTTTCATCGGTCAACTCCTGGGGGGCCAGGCGAGCAACGAAAGTCTCGATGAATTTCTGGCGCGGGCCTGGCGCGTCGCCCTTTCGTTGGCGGCCCTCGTTTCGGCCCTGTATCTGGCCGCATCCCTATCGTTCCGCTGGATTTACGACGATCTGCAACCTGAAACTTTGGATGCACTCTGGAGCTTCGTGTCAGCGCTTCTCCTTTTGACCTTTCCGAAAAGCTCGAACGCCATCTGCGGCAGCACGTTGCGGGCTGGGGGCGATACAGTCCGTGTAATGAATATTCATCTGATATCCCAATGGGCCTATCGCGTGCCGCTGACCGCTCTCTTAGTGCTTTATTTGGAGTGGTCGGTCACCTAGGTTTTCGCGCTGTTCCTATTCGAGGAAATGCTCAAATTCCCGATGTTCCATTTGCGACTCTACAGCGGGAAGTGGAGGACAATGTTTGATCGAAATCCGCAAACATCTCATACCTGAGCAAGAGCATCCGGCTATTCGAAAAACTCGGCATGCGTCCGGTGAATATCGGTAATGGTGTCGTCCAGGCGGTTCAGGTGCTTTCGGACGATGATCGTGGCGTCTTCGACAACGCTATTTCCAAGCGCGGCCGCCAGCAGCCGGTGATCCTCCAGCAGGGTCGTCGACTCGTTCTCTCGGCCAAGGCTGAGCACACACAGGCGGTCGACCTTCCGTTTGCATTCCTCGATCGTTTCGAAGGCCAAGGGGCAGCCGGCGAGTTCGCAGATCAGCTTGTGGAACTGGTAGTCCAGCGCATGGAATGTCTCTGGATCACCGCTGTCGATCGACTGTTGCTGCTGGCCCAAGTTCCGCTCGAGTTTTGCCGCTCGATCGTCGTCCCAGACCGAACAGGCGTGTCGGATCACCTCCAGCTCGACCGCCAACCGAACGAACCGCGCATGGCCGATGCGCTGCATCGAAAAGCCACGCACCTCTGTTGCCCTCTGCGGGCGGATCAGCAGCAGGTCCAGATTGCCCAGCCGGTTGAAAGCGTCGCGCACGGGCTGGCGCGAGACGCCGAAGCGGCGTGCGACCTCGACCTCTGAGAGTTTCGTGCCTGGCAGGAGCTTCAGCGACACGATCTCCTCCTGCAACTGGTCGAACACCACATCGGTGGCCGTGCGTCGTTCGAAGACGTCGGCGATTTCCTGCATCTCTCACCATTCTTTCCGTGACCGCCCGGACCGAACCCGGTTGCGCGAGAACGTTGCGGACGACGTCATCGCTGTCCTCGGCGCTCGCAGCTGTCAAGATCGATCCATCGAAACTTGCTTGACAATACTAGCATACTAGTCTTCCATTCAAGTCGAACGATAGGGAGCGCTGGAAAAAAACGAGGGTTTCAAGGCACATGCCTGCACCCGACCGGCCCGCCAGTGACTGACAAGCGAAAAGGAAACGCTATGAGCGAAGCAGCTGAACCTGCCAGCACATTGGCCGGCAAAGTCGCCGTCGTGACCGGCGGCGGTCGCGACATAGGCCGAGCCTGTGCTCTGAAGCTGGCCAAACGAGGCGCTGCTGTTGCGATCAACTATCACAGTTCTGCAGCCGGGGCCGATAGCGCTGTCGCCGATATCGTGGCCGGTGGCGGTCGTGCCCTCGCTAAGCAGGGTGACATGACTTCTGGGGTGGACGTTTCAGCGCTGGTTGCCGAGACTCTCGAAACTTTGGGCAATCGGATCGACATCCTCGTGCATGTTACAGGTGGGCTCATCGCGCGAAAAACCATGGCTGAGATGGACATTGACGACTGGAAACGCGTGATGGACCTGAACGCCACATCCTACGTGCGTGCGGTCAAGGCCATCCTTCCGCATATGACCGACGGCGGAGCCATCGTCGGGCTGGCCAGCCAGGCCGGGCGCGACGGCGGCGGACCGGGTGCTGTCGCCTATGCGGCCTCGAAGGGTGCCGTGATGACCATGACGCGCGGCCTTTCCAAGGAGCTGGGACCGAGCATCCGCGTCAATTCGGTCTGCCCCGGCATGATCGACACCGACTTCCACAACGCCTTCACCAAGCCCGAGGTGCGCAGCCACGTCGCCAACATCACGCCCCTGAAGCGCGAGGGTACATCCGAGGATGTCGCCAACCTCGTCACCTACCTGGCCTCGGACGAGGCCGCCTTCATCACCGGCGCCAATATCGACATCAATGGCGGGTTAGCGTTCTCCTGACTGGCGTCCGGCACTATCTTGCCGAATACTGATCTCATCAACAAAGGGAGGTTAACATGATCAAGAGACTTTCAGCGTCGCTGCTCGGTGCAGCCGTCGCTTTGTCAACGTTGAGCGGCATGGCCGCGGCGGCGGAATGGCGGGGATGGAACATCCATGTGGAGGGCTATCCCAACACCGTCGCGATGGACAAGTTCGCCGAATTGCTGGCCGAGAAGACCGGCGGCGAGATCACGCTGCAGATGTTCCATGGCGGTACGCTCGGCAGCCAGCCCGATGCGATCGAGCAGGTGCGGCTTGGCGGGCTGGAGATCGGCAATTTCAATCTCGGCCCGATCGGTCCGATCGCGGCGGAGGCCAATGTCGTCTCGCTGCCTTTCATCTTCAAGGACGTGCCTCACATGTTCCGCGTTCTCGAAGGCGAGGCGGGCCAGGCGATCGCCGACGGCATGGCAGCCAAGGGCCTGGTGCCGCTCGCCTGGTACGACGCAGGTGCTCGCTCCTTCTACAATGGCGCCAAGCCGATCAATGAGCCGGCGGACGTGGAAGGCATGAAGGTCCGGGTCATGAACAATGACCTCTATTCGGGCATGATCGCCGAGCTAGGCGGCAATCCGTCGCCGATGGCCTTCGCCGAGGTCTACCAGGCGCTCAAGACCGGTGTCGTCGACGGGGCCGAGAACAACTGGCCATCTTACGAATCGACGGGACATTTCGAGGTCGCGGGTTACTACTCGCTCAGCCAGCACCTGATCATCCCGGAATGCGTCTGCATCAACGCCGATGTTTACAATGGCCTTTCGGACGAGATGAAGGCGGCGGTGACCGAGGCGGCTGTCGAGAGTGCAACGATGCAACTGGAGCTCTGGGCCGAGCGCGAAACTGCCAGCCGCGAAAAGGTGACGGCCGCCGGCATCGTCTCGAACGAGATCGCCGACAAGGGGCCGTTCCAGGAGGCGATGGCACCAGTTTACGAGAACTATCTGGCGGCCAACGAAGATCTTAGGCCGCTGGTGGAGATGATCCAGGCGACGGAGTAAGCTGATCTGACATCGGATGCGCCCGGCCAGGCTTTGTGTCGGGCGCATCCGTCTGGGAGAACAAAAATGAACGATCGGCAAACCGACCAGGATCTCCCGGATTTTTTTCGATGGATGGGTGCCTCACTGGACGGCATCGCCGCGTTCTGCCGGTTGCTGACCGGCATCTCCCTCGTCGTCCTGACCGTGATTTTCGGCTGGCTGGTCTTTGGCCGCTACGTGCTGAACGCCACACCGACCTGGGTCGAACAGGTCGCCTTGCTGCTGGTGATGACGATCGCCTTTCTGGGTGCTGCCGTCGGCGTTCATGAGAATACGCATCTTTCGGTGAATGTTTTTCGAGGTGCGGTCACGGCGCGGCTTCGGTCCCTGTTCGTGATCGCGACCGATCTGCTGCTGGCGGGTTTCGGCATGCTGATGCTTTGGTATGGAGGGCAGCTCACCCTCTTCAAATGGGGCTCGATGATCCCGCTGATCCATGTGCCGGAGGGGCTCCGGTCATTGCCCCTGACGATAGGCGGGGGGCTGATCCTGCTGTTCTCGCTCGGTCATCTCGTCCGGCTGGCGCTGGGGCGCGACATGCGAAGCGACATCTTGCAGTAGGGACCCGTCATGGGGCTTTTGGTTCTTCTCGGTTTTTTTGCGCTCGCCGTCGTTATCGGCGTCCCTGTTGCCTTCGCCTTGGGCATAGCGGCCATCGCCGCCTTCTGGTTCGAAGGCCTGCCGCTGATGATCGGCTTTCAGCGCATCATCTCCGGCATCAACGTCTTTTCGCTGATGGCGATCCCGTTCTTCATCTTCGCCGGCGAGCTGATGTTCCATGGCGGCATCGCTATGCGCCTGGTCAGGTTCGCCTCGGCGGCTGTCGGCGCCGCGCGAGGCGGGCTCGGCATCGTCAATGTGTTTTCCTCGATGCTGTTCGGCGGCATCTCGGGCTCTGCGGTCGCCGACATCTCCGCACTCGGCTCGATCCTGATCCCGGTGATGAAGGAAAAAGGCTACGACGCCGACTACGCCGTGAACGTCACGGTCACCTCATCGCTCGCCGGCATCATCATCCCGCCCAGCCACAACATGATTATCTTCGCGATCGCAGCCGGCGGCGGCATCTCGATTTCCCAACTCTTCCTTGCCGGCATCGCACCCGGCGTACTCATGTGTCTTTGCCTTGCCGCCGCGGCCTATATCGTTGCGGTTCGTCGTGGCTACAGCGCCGAAGCCTTTCCAGGCTGGACAGCGCTCGCCGTAAGCTTTGTCGGCGCTATTCCCGGCCTCTTCACCGCCGTCATCATCGTCGGCGGCGTTCTCTCCGGTGTCTTCACCGTCACCGAATCCGGGGCCTTCGGCGCGATCTACGCCTTCGTGGTGACACTCTTGGTCTATCGAAGTCTGAGCGTCGAAAAATTCCACATCGCCGTCGCCCAGGCGGTCCGCACCACCGCGATGGTCATGATCCTGATCGCCTGCGCCGGTGCTTTCGCCTACATGCTCACCTTCTACCGGGTGCCTGACCAGACGGTGGCGCTGCTGACCGGCCTTACCGACAATCCCATCCTGATCCTCCTGATGATCAACGCGGCCCTCCTGGTGCTCGGCATGATCATGGACATGGCGGCGCTCATCCTCATCTGCACCCCGATCTTCCTGCCGGTCGCCACCAGCCTCGGCATGGACCCGCTGCAATTCGGCATGATGCTCATGGTCAATCTAGGCCTCGGCCTTTGTACGCCGCCGGTGGGGGCCTGCCTGTTCGTCGGCTGCGCCGTCGGTAAGCTGCCGATGGAAGTGGCGGTGCGAACGATCTGGCCCTTCTACATAGCGATCTTCGCAGCCCTCATGATGATCACCTTCATTCCGGCGATTTCACTGACCCTGCCGCGGCTGATCGGGTTGTAGGGTCTGTATCGGCAGAGCCTCGCCGTGAGCTACCTGGCAATGTCGACATCCGGAATCGCCTCGACAGCCTCGCTATCATGCGGTTGACGGGAAGAATCGATGACCCGGATGCACACAGTGGGCGAGGAGGCGTGTCATCATTTCTTCTGGTGCCTCAAGGGAACGCACACCCTCTTACGATTATGGTTTGCATGAACCACATCAGCCCCTCTCCCCGCCCAACCACCCGCAGTATCTTTAGTGAGAGAGTTGTTTTTCAAGAAGGAAAAGTGAGAGGCGAGCCAAAGGACTTGTTAGGTCATTGTCTCATGACCTTTGTTTCATTGAACCT
Source organism: Geminicoccaceae bacterium (assembly GCA_051010395.1). Taxonomy (GTDB): domain Bacteria; phylum Pseudomonadota; class Alphaproteobacteria; order Geminicoccales; family Geminicoccaceae; genus JANQPX01. The sequence goes on from JBPCVQ010000533.1 coordinate 9,295, forward strand.
TGAAATAGGCCGAACCAAGCATGTCGTCACGAGAACTTCCAAGAGGGGTTTTAAAGGAATCGAACGACGTTCAGGCTGCCTCAATCTCAAGACCCGCTCTTATTGCCCATCATACCTTCTACTGTTTCCGACGCATTTCGTAGCGCTGCTTCAACATTTTCGCGTGCGTCATCGAAGCGGGTAGATGGTATGGGCACCGATATCGCGTGGAAATCGCCACCCCAATCCGCGAAGGCAAACCCTATCGCCGATATTCCTGTCGTGTGCTTGTCGAGATCGTAGGCTAGTCCCCGCGCACGTGCTTCGTCGAGGTCTGCCATCATCGAAGCCATGTCACCGCTCCTACCGCTTCGGCTCCATTCTTTCTCGATCAACCGCCAGGCTTTGTTCTCAGGCAATCTCGCCAGACAGGCGCGACCGTTGGCTGTGGTCGTCAGGGGAAACACCTCGCCGACAAAAGAGACGGTCCGCAGACGATGGAGGCCAGGCACTTGATCGAGAAAGATCATTTTGTCGCCTCGGAGAACAGAGAGGTCAGTTGTTTCTCCCGTTTCCTTAGTGAGTTCTGCCAGCACCGGACGGCATTGCTCGACGATGTTGTATTGGGCGGTTTCAGCCAACGAGTTGATCTCTGGACCGAGCCGGAGCCCAGCTCCCTTTGCGGTGCTGATAACAAGCCGCTCGGCTGCGAGAGCGCTTATGATTCGCTGCACCGTAGACCTTGGCAAGGCCACACGCTCAGCGATTTGACCAAGGCTCATGCCAGTCGGATTGTCCCTGAGCGCGCGTAGGATCGCCGCAGCCCGGGTGATCACCTGTATGCCGCTTCGCTCGCTTTTTCCAACGTCATCAGTCAATTACATCACTCATCGTTTGTCCGCGGTGGCATCTGCCAGAATTACGTTACTCCAGAGGTTAAAAACTCACAATACGATACAATTTGCCTGTCTATTCAAATATATTGACCGCAATGTGGTTTGTTTGTATCGCTTTATGAATATAAAAACTGTTCTGGCAGCAGGGGAATCAAGCGCCGGATCGGCGCAGCAGGGAGTTGAGGGTGATGGTTCAAATCCGTGGAATCGAGTTCCAGGCGGACACCGACAACGACATGGGGCTGGAGTTCTACAATCTCAGCCATCGCTACGGTTTCCAGTGCCCAAACTGGCCCTACTTCGCCGATGTGCAGATCGATCGGAAGCACTACATGGCGAAGTCGGGTGTGCTCAGCCAGACCATCACCACGACCATGCATGTCACCACCCATATCGACGCGCCGGCGCATGTGGTTCAGGGCACGCCTTTTATCGACGAGGTGCCGCTGCCGCATTTCTTCGGCTCCGGCCTGGTGGTGTCTGTGCCTAAGAAGAAATGGGAGCAGATCACTGGCGACGATCTCGAAAGCGCCTGCGGCCATGCCATCCGCAAGAATGACGTGCTGATCATTAACACCGGCTGGCACAAGGCCTACGAGGACGGTGATTACTTCCCTTATTGTCCGGGCCTGGTGCCGTCGGCGGCAGACTGGATCGTCGAGAAAGGCATCAAGGTGGTCGGTCACGACACCCAGGCGAACGACCATCCGCTGGCCACCGCCATCGGTCCGCAGCGAAATGGCCCGATCCTTCCGCATCTCGAAGCCGAATACAAAGAATGGTCTGGCGGGTGCGGCTGGGAGGAGGATTTCCCGGAGTGGGAGCCGGTGCATAACAAGCTGTTCAAGAACGGCATCATGGGCATCGAAAATGTCGGCGGCGATCTGGACGCCGTCACCGGCAAGCGCTGTACTTTCGCCTTCTTCCCTTGGAACTGGGACCGCGGCGACGGCTGCATCATCCGCCTGGTGGCGATGATCGACAAAGGCCAGAAATACCGCATCGAGGCCGGCGAATCTTTTTGATGCCGGACGCCCGCAGCGTTCACTATCCGCATGTCTTCGGGGAGACGAGCCATGCATCTCAAACGTTTCGAGGATGCCAAGCCCTATGACGCGCCCAATCATTTCGGTGTGGTCGGTCTGCGCCTCCAGGGATTCGAGGATGGTGGCCCAGCCAACCAATGGGTGGGGCTGAGCCAGTTCCTTCCAGGCGGCGGAGCAGGGCCCGATTCGACACCCTTCGAAAAGGTTTACGTCGTGCTCGACGGCGAAATGACCGTCATTGTCGACGGCGAGGAAACCGTTCTCCGAAAGTATGACAGCTGCACGATCCCGCCGGGCGAAGTCCGAAAAATCGAAAACCGGCGGAACGAGGTTTGCACCATGCTGGTGGTCATTCCCTATCCGCCGGAGACCACGACATGACAGTGCCGGCCAATCCCCTTTCGATGTTCGAGGTCAAGGACAAGGTCGCTTTGATCACCGGCGCATCCGGTGCATTCGGGATGGTCGCTGCCCGCGTTCTTGCCAGCGCCGGTTGCAAGCTGGTGCTCGCCGCCGGCAATCAAAAGGCGCTCGATGAGATCGCCGGCGAATGCGGCAATTTGGGCGCCGAGGTTACGGCGGTCAACGCGCGCCCGGAGGACGAATACGCCTGCAATGCCCTCGTCGAACGCGCGGTCGAAGCCTATGGCAGGCTCGATATTCTCGTCGTGGCCTCCGGCATGAATAAGGTGGCCCTGATCAACGACATGACGCCCGAAACCTTCACCTCGGTGATGGACGCCAATGTTACCCAAAGCTGGCTGCTGGCCCGCGCGGCGGCCGGCCAGATGAAGACGCAAGGGGAGGGCGGCAAGATCGTTCTCGTCTCCTCGGCACGAGGCCTTCTCGGTCATCCCGCTGGATACACGGCCTATTGCGCTTCGAAAGCTGCTGTCGACGGGATCACCAAGGCGCTCGGCTGCGAACTCGGGCCAACCGGCATCACCGTGAACGCGATCGCACCGACGGTGTTTCGTTCGCCGCTGACCGCTTGGATGTTCGAAGATACCGAGAAAGCGAAGACGGTGCGCGCCGGCTTTCTCGCCCGTGTGCCCAAAGGTCGCCTCGGCGAGCCGGAGGATCTGGCAGGGCCGTTGCTGTTTCTCGCTTCGAAGGCGTCGGATTTCTATACCGGCCATATTCTCTATGCCGACGGCGGCTATACGGCGGGCTGATCGATGGGGCAGGGCCAACAGATCGCTGTGATCGGTGCCGGGCTCATGGGGCATGGGATTGCGCTCACGCTTGCCCGCGCAGGACACGACGTCAGGATCACCGATCCGTCGGAAGAGATGCTATCGAGTGTGCCAGATCGGATAGCGGAAAGTCTGAAGGTGCTTGGCGCGGATGAAGGCGACATCGCCGAGACTCTGATGGGAGTGACACTCTCGGAAGGGACGGCTGGCGCGGTCGAGGGTGCAGTCTTCGTCTTCGAGGCCGCCCCAGAGAAGCTGCCGCTAAAGCAGGCGATTTTTTCCGACATCGAAGCGCATGCTCCTGATGACGCCGTTCTTGCCTCGAACACGTCGGTCATTCCGATCACCAAGATCATGCAGGGATTGAAACGCCGAGAGCGCGCACTCGGCACCCATTGGTGGAACCCGCCGCACCAGATCCCACTGGTGGAAGTGGTGAAGGCCGAATGGACCGATGATGCAATCGCGCAGTCGACGGTCGACCTGCTCTGGCAAGTCGGCAAAACACCGGTGATCGTGGAAAAGGACGTGCCCGGCTTCATAGGCAACCGTCTGCAGCATGCGCTCTGGCGGGAAGCCATCAGCCTGGTCGAGAACGGTGTCTGCGATGCTGAAGCTGTCGACACGGTCGTCAAGTCCAGTTTCGGGCGACGTCTGGCAGTTCTTGGCCCCTTGGAGAATGCCGATCTCGTAGGCACCGATCTGACACTCGACATTCACGAGAATGTGCTGTTCGATCTTGAAAGCCTTAAAGGGCCTTCGTCTTATCTAAAGCAACTCGTCGCCGACGAGCAGCTAGGCATGAAGTCCGGGCAGGGATTTCGAGCCTGGACCGAGCAAGAGGCAAGAGCAGTGAGGGACCGGGTCAGCCGTTACCTGACACGGCTGGACGACATTCTTTTTGATTGAGAGAAAACATCGGCAGTGATGCCGGCTAAGGGAGGCCAATATGAACAGAACATTCACCAAACCATCGCGTCGTCGATTTATAGCGAGTAGTGCGGTTGCTCTGGCGGCTCCGGCTATCCTTCGAAGCACGCGGGCCTATGCCGACAATCCGGTCCTGCGCGTCGGCCATGTCAGCCCGCGCACCGGGCCGCTCGCAGGCTTTGCCGAGGCTGACGACTATGTGTTGCAGGCGGTCAGCGAGATGTTTGCAGGTGGTCTGGAAAATAACGGCAAGACCTGGACCATCGAGGTCATCTCGAAGGACAGCCAGTCCAACCCGAACCGTGCCGCCGAGGTCGCCGCTGACCTGATTTTGGGCGAAGAGGTCGACATCATCGTCGCCGCTTCGACGCCGGATACGGTCAACCCGGTGTCGGACCAGGCTGAAGTCAACGAGGTGCCCTGCATCACCACCGACTGCCCGTGGCAGCCCTATTTCTTCGGGCGCAACGGCGTGCCGGGCGAAGGGTTCGAGAATACGTATCATTTCTTCTGGGGCCTCGAAGACGTCATCGCCGCCTTCCTCGACCTTTGGGGGAAGAGCGGTGTGACCAAAAAGATCGCCGGTCTGTTCCCCAACGATGCCGACGGCAATGCCTGGGGCGATCCCGAACTGGGGCTCCCGAAGCCTCTCGCCGAAGCCGGCTGTGAGCTGACCGACCCCGGGCGCTATCAGCCACTCTCCGATGATTTCTCGAACCAGATCGCGGCCTTCAAAGCGGCCGGCTGCGAGATCGTCACCGGCAACATGATCCCACCTGATTTCGCCACCTTCTGGTCGCAGTCGGCACAGCAAGGCTTCTTGCCCAAGATCGTCACCATTGGCAAAGCGCTGCTGTTCCCCTCGGTGATCGAATCGTTGGGCGACCGCGGCGACGGGCTGAGCACCGAGGTTTGGTGGTCACCAAGCCATCCGTTCTCCTCTTCGCTGACAGGCGCATCAGCCAGAGATCTTGCCGAGGGATATGTAAGCGCATCCGGGCGGCCATGGACGCAGCCGATCGGTTTCAAGCACGCGCTCTTCGAGGTTGTGGCCGACGTCATCAAGCGGGCGGCAGATCTGGAAGATCCGGCAGCCATTGTCAAAGCCATCGCGACCACCGCGCTGGATACGATCGTCGGCCCGGTGAACTGGGCGACTGGTCCGATCAACAATGTCACCAAGACGCCGCTGGTCGCTGGCCAATGGCAGCGTGAGGGAGGTGCTTTCGACCTGAAGATCGTCGCGAATTCGGAAGCAACTGAAATCCTGCTTACGGGCGAACTTAAGCTGCTTTGAACCTGGAGCGCAGTGCTGTTTACGCAGCACCGCATTCAAGCCCCTGGTGGTGCAGAGATGGCCGCAATCCTGAGATTGGACCAGTTGGCGAAGTCGTTCGGTGCCGTAAGGGTTGCCGATGACCTCACTTATGAATTGGCCAAAGGTGAGGCGCTCGGCGTGATCGGCCCGAATGGCGCTGGCAAGACCTCGATGTTCAATCTCATCACTGGGACGCTTTCTCCTGATCGGGGGCAGGTTCATTTCGACGGACAGGATGTGACCGGGCTCAGTGCTGCTCGTCGATGCCGTGCTGGCGTGGCGCGCAGCTTTCAGGTGCCGCAGCCCTTTGCTGGCATGACGGTTTTCGAAAACGCGATGATTGCCGCGACGCAGGCTGCCAGCCTCTCAGGGATTGAGGCAGAAAACCACTGTCTGGCCGTTCTCGACCAGACCGAACTGCTGCCAAAGGCCAACATTCTGGCGGGCAGTCTGACGCTCCTGGAACGGAAACGCCTGGAGTTGACCCGAGCTCTCTGCGCTAAACCCAAACTGCTCCTTCTGGACGAAATCGCCGGCGGCCTGACCGAGGCCGAATGCACCTCGTTGGTGCAGACCATCAAGGATATTCATGCCGCCGGCGTGTCGATCGTCTGGATCGAGCATGTGGTGCATGCACTCCTCGCTGTGGTCGACCGGCTGATCGTCATCGATTTCGGCAAGAAGATCGCCGAGGGTGAGCCAGAGGCGATCATGCTGAACCCGGAAGTGCAGGAAATCTATCTCGGGATCGAAGCCGATGCCTGATCCTGCTCTCGAGATCAGCGGCCTCGATGCCCACTATGGCGATTTTCAAGCGCTCTACGATTTGAATATGAGCGTCGCCGAGGGCGAGGTTCTGGCCATCATCGGCGCGAATGGAGCCGGCAAGACCACGCTTTTGCGCTCGATCTCCGGGCTCATACAAAGTGACGCCGAACAGATCCGCTATCGGGGCGAGGCGATCGGCGCGCTTAGGGCCGACCAGGTGGCCATGCGCGGCATCGCACTTGTGCCCGAGGGCCGCCAGCTCTTTCCCTCGCTTTCGGTCGAGGAGAACCTCCTGATTGGCGGACAGGCCGGCCGAGATGGACTTTGGTCGCTGGAGGCCGTGTTTCAGCTTTTCCCAATCCTTGAAGAACGGCGTGCCGTGCCCTCGACCTCGCTTTCCGGCGGTCAACAGCAGATGGTGGCCATCGGTCGAGCGCTGATGGCCAATCCCGATCTTCTTCTGTTCGACGAGATCAGCCTCGGCCTCGCCCCCGTCATCATCAAGACGATCTACGAGGCTCTTCCAGGCATCGTCGGCGGCGGCATGACAGCGGTCATCGTCGAGCAGGACATTACGAAAGCACTCCAGGTGTCATCCCGCGTCTATTGCCTGCAGGAGGGCAGGATCTCCCTCGAAGCGGCCTCCAACGCGGTATCGCGCGATGACATCGCACGCGCCTATTTCGGGGTGGCGTGATCATGGAATGGCTAAATGCCCTTCTGCAAGGCACGCTGCTTGGCGGTCTCTATGCGTTGTTCGCAGCCGGCCTTTCCCTGATCTTCGGGGTCATGCGCCTGGTCAACATCGCCCATGGCGACCTGATCGTGCTCGCTGCCTATCTCGGCCTCACCACATCGGTCGTGCTCGGCCTCCATCCGGCACTCGCACTGATCATCGTCCTGCCCCTGATGGCGCTGATCGGCTACCTGCTCCAGCGTGGTGTTCTCAATCAGACCCTCGGCGACGACATCCTGCCGCCGCTCCTGGTGACCTTCGGTCTTTCGGTCATCATCCAAAACGCGCTGCTCGAAGGCTATTCCGCTGATCCCCAGAAGATGGATGCGGGCGCTCTGGAAACTGCGGGTATCAGCGTCGGCGGCCTGTCCGTGGGCGTGCTGCCGCTTCTTACCTTCGTGATCGCCGTTCTGATCATCGCAGCGTTGCAATGGACCTTTTATCGAACGGCGCTCGGCCGCGCGTTTCGCGCGGTCTCCGACAATCAGGACATCGCCCAGCTGATGGGTTTGAACCGGCGCCACATCTTTGGTCTCGCCATGGCGTTGTCGCTTGCCGTGACGGCTGTTGCCGGCATTCTGCTTGGGATTAGGACGAGCTTTGATCCCTCGATCGGCGGCGCGCGGCTGATTTTCGGTTTCGAGGCCGTGATCATCGGCGGCCTTGGCAATCTCTGGGGCACGCTCATAGGCGGCGTCATTCTCGGCGTTGCCCAGACTATCGGAGCCAAGATCGATCCCGGCTGGCAGCTCCTGGCTGGCCACATCGCTTTCCTCTTCATTCTCGCCGTCAAACCCAGCGGCCTTTTCCCGAGGGTATCGGGGTGAGTTTCCAGGGTCTCTACGTCACACGAAGCTCGAGGGCTGCGAATGTCGCCGTGGTCCTCGGCGCCCTCGTTCTGCTCATCCTGATATCAGCACCTTGGTGGGCAGGGCGGGCTGACATGAGGCTGATGGGCGAGCTTTTCCTCTACCTGTCGCTCGCCAGTCTTTGGAACCTGATGGCCGGCTATGCCGGGCTGGTCTCGGTTGGCCAGCAGGCCTATGTCGGCTTCGGCGGCTACATGCTGTTTGCGCTGACGATCCTTGTCGGATTGCATCCGCTTTTCGCCATCGCGCTCGCAGGGTTGCTCGCTGCCCTCATATCGATCCCGGTCGCCACGCTGATCTTCCGGCTGCGCGGCGCTTATTTCGCCATCGGCACCTGGGTGATCGCCGAAGTGTTCCGGCTCAGTTTCGCTCAAGTATCAGTGCTTGGCGGCGGCTCCGGTTCGTCGCTGCCTGTCGGCATCGTGAAGTCTCTTGCCGGGTCGCGATCGGCTCGCGAGCATCTCAGCTACTGGCTGGCGCTCGGTGCCGCCATCCTCGTGGTCGCCGCTGTCTATCTGTTCCTTCGCTCAAAGAAGGGGCTGGCGCTGACGGCGATCCGTGACAACGAGCTGGCCGCAGAATCGCTCGGTATCGACATCTGGCGCACCAAGTTCATCGTCTACATCGTGACCTCGGCGCTGACCGCGATGGTCGGCGCGTTGATCTTCCTGCAGAAGCTGCGCATTTCCCCCGATGCGGCCTTCTCGGTGAACGACTGGACGGCGTTTGTCATCTTCATCGTCGTGATTGGTGGGATCGGTACGATCGAAGGGCCGATCATCGGCACGCTGATCTTTTTCGCCCTTCGTGAAACGCTGGCCGACCTCGGCACGATTTATCTGATGGTTCTCGGCCTCGTGGCGATCGTCGTCATGCTGAAGGCGCCGAA
>JBPCVQ010000534.1:0-5110 GCA_051010395.1 Geminicoccaceae bacterium
TCTCATAATAGGCCCCGGCTTTAACCAAGATTGCGGTACCGGGTTCAGCACGATCAGCGGCGGCTTGGATGGTGGCCAACGGCGATCCTTCCGACCCGTCACCTCGGTCATCCCCCGTCGGTGAAACGAAAATTGTGGAGACACGAGTCAGCTGAGCCATGGCTGTCGACGCGCTGATGATGGACGCTGCGAGCAGGAAGAGTGGCAACAGGACACAGCGTCTATTTTGCGGGCATGATACTAGGGTAGGGGGATACTGATTTTGTCGGCGTCTTACGGCTCTGGCCAGTCTGTTGTATCTCGGCAAAGCTCTCATTTTTCGCTCGAATTCCGGATTTGATGTAGAGGCCAAGGGTAGCATCTTGTTGATTGACATCAATTTAAAATTGAGTGAATATTTCAATATAACCGTTTTAGGCGATTTTCAACGGTAGAAATCAGCAGCGTTACGGAAGATCGCCACGAATGAACCAAGACCCGACAAAAATCTTTGCAGGAGGTGCTTGTTGTGCCGATCAAAGAGGCCCGTCGTAGAAATGGAACGCTATGATACCTATTCGTAAAATCGACACATTTGTTGCATTTCTGGGCTTGTTGCTCTTTGTCGGCGCTTTCAAAGCAACTATGACAAGCTTTGATCCTACTGTTGGCGGGGCAGTATCAATCGGAAATATAAGACTTCAGTTGACCAGTGGTCTGGTTTACATCTCTATTATGTTCTTGATTTTATTACGGGTCGAAAAGTTTCTCAATTTCTGTCAGAATAATCTGATCATAATTGGCTTTCTATTAATTCCACTTTTTTCTGTGTTCTGGTCAATTGCTCCGGATGTTACCGCTCGACGAGGGGGGGCTCTTCTGGGAACCTCGTTGTTTGCAATGTATCTTGCATTTGCATTGCCTGTAGAGCGTGTCATTAGAATTCTTGCGGTTGTTTATGCATTAACTACAATTGGGAGTGTCTTTATTATTGCTGCATTTCCTGTATATGGTACGCACCAATTTGGTGATTATGTCGGCTTGTGGCGTGGTCTCTACGCACAGAAAAATGAGTTCGGTGCGACCATGGCAATGGCCGCAATTGTGATCTTTCTTTGCCCGAAATACACGTCTCGCGAGCGCTTGCTTAGCCGGATCTTTGTCGTGCTCTGCCTCTTTTTGATGTTCATGAGCGAGTCTCGGGCTGCTTGGATATCCTTTGGTTGTGTTTGTGCCATTGCCTTGGCTGTCTGGCGTGCAAGTGGTCGGGGTTCAAAGACTAGCGTTAAGATATTTTTGTTAATTCTCATCTCGATCAGTTTTGGCGCGATTCTTCTCAAGAATGCGATCCCGCTGCTCGAAATGGTAGGTAAAGATCCCACTCTGTCTGGCCGTACAGATGTTTGGGCACTAGCGTTAGATCGTGCTGAAGATCGCCCATTCCTGGGCTTTGGATACAGAGCCTATTGGATTGATGAGAATAAACTTCGCCTTATGGCAGAAGAAAGCTGGGCTGATAATATCAATCACGGACACAACACATACCTTGATTTATTTTTAGAGCTTGGTTATTTGGGAATTATCGTATTTATCTTGACATTAGGTGCTCTAATTTTTAAAATCTTATCAAGAATTAAATATTCAAATGATTATATTAATATTTGGGCAATATCGAGCGTGTGTTTTATACTTATTAGAGGAGCGGCTGAATCGACGATTCTTCAGCATGCTGATATTAACTGGGTTTTGTTCGTGTACTTTTTCTCGCTTTTCGCGAGTTACCGAAAGCCTGTTCGGGATCAATCTCAATCGGAGCTCAGAGTTGCCAGTGACGGTCTGATTTCAAACAATGTAAGCATCAGCAGTATTTTTTTTGAGTTAAAACGGGATTCGACACGAAATCAGACTCTTTCTTCAATGCGGACGACTATCAACGCCAGAGTAGAGGAGCGAAGCCGTTGAAGGTTGCAATGTTCTTACATGACCTGAGGGCTGGTGGTGCGGAACGGGCCTCGGTTAATTTGGCCAATGCAATAAGACGGCAAGACCATGATGTGGATCTCGTGCTGGTCAATCGGCTCGGATGCAGGGCTTTCTTCGACGAGCTCGAGGCATCGATTCGCGTTCTTGAACTACGACAATCTCGGACCCTGACGAGCGCGATCGGCTTTCGTTCATATATGATGTGCGAGCGGCCTGATCTCGTAATCTCAGCACTTACCCACATCAATGTCAGCGCGCTTATTGGGCGTCAGCTTAGTGGGTATCGGCCTAAGATCACGATAGTTGAGCATGGCCAATTCTCGAGAGAACGGGCGAAGTCGATGTCCGTATCTGTACGTATGGCCTATCGGCTTGCTCCATGGCTCTATCCATTGGCGAATGTGATTGCAGCAGTGTCCGAGGGTGCTAAGCAAGATTTGGCTCGTTCAGTGGGCATTGATCCCGAACGTATCTCGGTTCTTCATAACCCTGTAGTGAGCGAAAACTTGACTGAGGCAAGCCTCGTTCCGATTGATCATCCATGGTTTAAGGAAAATGAACCACCAGTTATATTGGCGGTGGGAGCTTTGCGTTCTGAAAAGAATTTTCCGTTACTGATCGACGCCTTCAATATCTTGAGGCAACGTCGCAGAGTCCGCCTAGTCATTATTGGCGACGGCCCTGAGATGCCTAGATTAATGAACTGTGTTAAGTCCTGTCCAAACGCCGCTGATATCGCGCTTTTGGGATTCGATGCCAACCCCTTCAAATATATGCGACGTGCAGCGCTGCTCGCTCTTTCCTCCGATCACGAAGCTTTGCCAAGTGTTTTAATCGAAGCGATGGCGTGCGGCACGCCGGTCGCAGCCACAGACTGTCCTACGGGCCCCGCTGAGATTCTTCTGGACGGGAAGTTGGGCACCTTATCGGCGACGGGCGATCCAACAGCGTTGGCCCATGCTTTCGAAAAATCTCTGGATGAGCCGACCTCCAGTGACCTATTGAAAAAACGTGCCGCTTCCTTCTCGGTCGAACATGCAGCCAGCAGTTACTTGGCGTTCGAAGGGGCCATCGTTCCGAAGCCAGAGGTGGAAACGAAGAAAGATTCTTCGTTGGTCAATGCCTGTGATTGAAGAAGATCAATTGCGCGTCCGGAAGGGCTCCTGACAGGCCTGTACCGGCTTGTAATACCGTTTTCACTTTGAAATGACCTTCTTTATCCACGGCTGGCAGGATAGAGATTTGATGCGATCGGCATCATCGGCGATAGCATTCCATGCGTGGCAGCAGGCGTCGATGATGGCGTCTTGATCCTCGAAGACGCGGAGGCTCAAGAAGCGTTCTCGGAGGTAGAGCCAGAGCCTTTCGACCGGATTGAGTTCCGGGCTGTAGGGCGGCAGCGAGATGAGGGTGACATTATCCAGGGTTTCCAGTGATTGGCGATGCCCGGATTGGCGACCAGACCGATCTCTGCCAGATGCGCCCGCAAGGCGTTCGCCGCCATGGTTCGCTGGCGTACGAGAAGCGATCGGGTTCGATGCGCCATGAGAATGCCCTGCTGCTCGACCGTCTTCACTGGAACGAAACGCATCGTCGGACGCCGGACCGCCTCGCAGATCGCCTCCGCATCCAAGGCGTCGCTCTTTCCACGTTTGGCATAGCCCTTCACATAGGATGGCGGCATCAATCGAACTTCGTGCCCCATCTCCGTCAGCGTGCGTGCCCAATAGTGCGCAGTAGCACAGGCCTCGACACCGATCAGACAGGGCGGCAACTTGGAGAAGAATGGAAGCATCTGCTTGCGATGCAGCCGCTTCACCAGCACCGCCTCGCCATTAGCAGTGATCCCGTGAGCCTGAAACACACTCTTGGCGAGGTCAAGCCCGATCGTCTTGATCTCCATTCGAAACGCTCCTCTTTTTGCCTCAGATTATCGAATGCCGAACTATACGGCGCCCAATGGTGGTGGCAGGGGCGTCCACATCATCAAACTATGGGCTGGAGGAGGAGGCCAGCTTGCATGTCGAAACCTCTTTCGATGGATTTGCGCGAACGGTTGGTATTGGCTGTTGAAGGTGGGATGTCACGAAGGTCGGCCGCGAGGCTTTTCAGCGTTGCGCCTTCAACGGTGGAAATGATCCAACGGATTCACTAAATATTGGGTGCGCCCATGTATTGAGCTTCGCGTTGCCATTTGCAGTGGAACTTGCCCTTAAGGCACTAATTGAGAAGCAAGGAAATAAAGCCAGCAAGACCCATGACCTAACGCGTCTCTACAACCAACTGTTTAAAAAAAAGAGGCAAGAAGTTGCCTCCGAGCTCGGCTGGATCGAAGGCGTGAACGGCAGCTTTCGGATCGCTGAATGTGAACGCGGTGCCGGCGGCCGGGGAGACAACCTCGTGCCATTTTCAGCCGCTAGGGAAAGCTACAATACGATTGCGAGCCATCTTTGAAATTATCAACTTTGAATAGCAGTAAATCTGCTACCTTGGATCCAATTCAGCGCCTATAGTTAATCGGACATCCAACCCTGTCCGCGTCATTTCAATATCGAAATGGCGCAGCGGTAGACGCAAACGCCTATCGAATTTGAGAGCGCATTGGCATGCCGTCAGGAAAGGACAGGCCGATGCAGAACATTTCATTGACCGGCGTTGACGCGGTCATCGAAGAATTCATGGAAGAGTGGCAGGTTCCTGGGCTTGGCCAGGGCAAGCGGCACAACCGGATATCACTATTTCACCAATATCACGCGGATTTCGAACGCCATTCACAGTTGTTGGACTCTCTCGAGCTCGGCCTGGCCGATCATGCTCACGGCAGCTTTTCTCAACAGCTATGGACGCGCGGCACCGGCGGCCGGGGAGGCAACCTGGTGCCACTTTGAGACTCAAGCGAGCACGTTGGTAGAGGCGAGGATGCAATCAGAGCGGACATTGATCTCACAGGAGCTCATAAGCTGGCCGCTTGGCTTATTTTGGCTCCGGTGTTAGCCGCTTGATATCGAGGCCGCACTGTTCGGCTTGAAGTGTCGATCTCTCGGTGAAGCCATTGGTGCGATTCCAGCTGTTTCAATGATTGCGACAGGGCGCGATCAGTAATTGAAACCAGCCGGCTTTTGATTTCTCCGAAGTATCGAGGTTTTTG
>JBPCVQ010000535.1:0-26987 GCA_051010395.1 Geminicoccaceae bacterium
GTTTGTGCTATATGGTGATCTTTCGCCATATTCGATCTCTAAATGTTTTTGGTCTGTCGCTGTCTTTTTCCAGAAGAATGATTATCTCAATCTTAGATTGAATTGTCAAATGACTCACAGCGGAGAAATGGCCAATATTGTCCGAAAACCTAATCGGTTTCTGAGTTCAAAAATGACCGTTTTTGACACTACCAGAACTCAAGCCGGCTGATATCGTTCGATATCGAGGTTGGCGTTACGTTTCTCGGCTTGCTGGAGGTCGTACTTCGTCTGCAGGCCGAGCCAGACCTTGGCGCTGCTGCCGAAGGCCATGGAAAGTCGGATCGCCATGTCAGGGGTGATGCCGGCGCGGCAGTTGACGATCTCGGAGAGGGTCTGGCGGCTGACGCGTAGGACCTTGGCCGCCTCGGTAACCGTGAGGCCAAGGGGCTTCAAGCAGTCTTCCCGGACGATCTCGCCAGGATGGGGGGGATCATACATGGGCATGTCAGGCGTTATCCTCTTTAATGATAGTCGACATAATCGACGTCCGCAGCGTCGCCGTCCTCAAAGCGGAAGATTACCCGCCAATTGCCGGACACATTCACCGCGTAGAAACCTTCGAACGTCCCTTTGAGAGGATGCAGCCTGTAGCCGGGCAAATCCAAATCGGCGGGTGTTTCCGCTTCATCGAGCACATCGAGAATTCGCCGCAGTCGCGCGACATGCTCCTGCTGTACGCCCCTGGTCTCTCCGCGCCCGAACAGACGCTTTAACCCACGATGTCTGATCGTCTTGATCATACTATTGTGTAAAGTGTCAGGCGACGCTTGTCAAGTTATCTGTTCCCTGGAGCTTAGCTGTCAGTTTCTCGCTCCAGAAAAATACACCCTATTGTCGCTATTGCATTTTTTTGCCCTACTGGATGAACAGCACCGAACCCGTTGATAAGACGCCAAACGAAGGAACAAGCTCCCATGGACGATTTTGAATTCATCGATCCGCGTTTTCAGCGCTTCATCATGGGCAATGCGCCGGTCGAGAAGCTGGGATCGGGGATGCGTTGGGCGGAGGGGCCGGTCTGGATGGGGGATGCGGGGTGTCTGTTGTTCAGCGACATTCCCAATGACCGCATCATGCGCTGGATCGACGGTGTCGGGCTCAGTGTCTATCGCCAGCCTTCGAACTATGCGAACGGCCATACCCGCGACCGCGAAGGGCGGTTGATTTCCTGCGAGCATGGGACGCGGCGGGTAACCCGCACCGAGCATGACGGCACCGTCACGGTAATCGCCGATAGCTATCAGAAAAAACGGCTGAATTCGCCGAACGATGTGGTCGTGAAGTCGGACGGATCGATCTGGTTCACCGATCCGCATTACGGGATCATGATCGATTATGAGGGCTACAAGGCGGAGCAGGAGCTGCCTTGCAACGTGTATCGGGTTGATCCTTTGAGCGGCGCTCTCGACGTTGTCACCGACGACTTCGATTGCCCGAACGGGCTTTGCTTCTCGCCGGACGAGCGCCGGCTCTACGTGGCCGAAACCGCAGCGATGTTCGAGCCGGACGCCGATCGCCATATCCGAGCCTTTGATGTCAACGAGGACGGCCGCGCCGTCTCGGGCGGCGACGTGTTCTACCGACCGGATGTCGGCTGCGCCGATGGCTTTCGCACCGACGAGGACGGCAATGTCTGGACCAGTGCCGGTGATGGCGTCCACGCCGTGTCACCGGATGGCGACCTGCTCGGCAAGGTCCGCATTCCCGAAGTGGTCGCCAACGTCACCTTCGGCGGTCGGCCAGGTGCCAGAAACCGGCTCTTCATCTGCGGCACCACCTCGCTCTACGCGGTCTATCTGAACCGCCGGGGCGCACAGATACCCTAAGTCAGGCTCCGCGAAGCAAACCGCCGTCGCGCGTCCGCGACCTTGACAGGAGGGTGGGCATCTACTCTTACTGGTCTGAAGATAAGACCACTCGATCAGAGGGGCGGATTTGTCGGGTTTGGCGGCTTCCGGTGCGGCGACGTTTCTCGGGCCTGTCCTTCGGGATGGCATCAAGCGGCTGTCACTGCGTGAGCAGATCGCCTCCAGCCTTGCCGACCTGATCGCGGCGGGCTTGCTGCACACCGGCGACGAGCTGCCGGCCGAACGCGATCTTGCCGCCATGCTCGAGGTCAGCCGGGACAGTGTGCGCGGCGCGCTGCAGCTTCTGGCCGAACGCGGCATTCTCGAGATCGGCCATGGCACCCGCACCCGCGTCCGCGCGGGTCCGATGACCGTCGATGAGAGCCAGCGTTTCGACCTTCGCCGGCTGCCGGGCCTTACCGACGATGCCGTGATCGAGGCGCGCCGATTGCTGGAGCCTGAGCTTGCCGGGCGCGCCGCGCAACTCATCGAAACCTCGGTTCTGGAGCGGCTCGGCAAGATGCTGGAGGCGCAGGCGGACATGATCGATGATCCCGTGCGCTTCCAGATCTCGGATCGCGAATTTCACCTGGCGATCTTTGAAGCGGCCGGCAATCCGGTGCTGATCAGCTTCGCTTCCCAGGCCTATGCCCACGCCTACGCCCACCGACGCGAACTCATGCGCCACCACGATGGCATTCCGCTGGCGATCGCCGACCACCGACGTATTTTGGCGGCGCTTGTTGCGCGCGACCTTTTGGCGGCAGCGGATGCGATGCGCTCACATATCGAGACCATCGCAGGCCTTCTGGCGGGCGTCGGCGATGTTTCGGAGGGGCGGTCTTGACCGGGAAGCCGTCTTCAAGCCGTGCACATCATCTTCATCTCAACCCGATCATCAAAAAAGGGGAGGTTTCCTGATGCGTTCATTACTGGCCACCGCTGCTGTCGGCGCGCTGCTGAGCCTGGGCTCGGCCGCTTTCGCCAATCCCTATGAGGACTACGAGGGCACGACAGTTGTCGTCAGCTGGCCCGCACTCAGCCATTTCCAGGCCGCCGAGACGCTGATCGAAGAATTCACTGAGGAGACCGGCATCGAGGTCGAGGTGGATGCGCTGCAATATCTGAAGCTACGCGATCGTCAGCTTCTCGAAATGTCCAAGGACGAGGGCGAATATGACGTCGTTTCCTGGGTCGTCATGTGGAAGGGCGAATATGTCTCGAAGGGCCTGTTGACCCCACTCAGTCAGTTCTTCACCAATGGCGCCCTGGTCGATCCGCAATATGACATCGACGACATCGCCGATGCTTATCTCCAGAACGGCGGCGTGGTCGGCGGCAAGAAGGGCTATATGCCCGGCAAATCGGGTGCGCTCTACGGCGTTCCGTTTGGTGCGGAAACCTCGATCCTGGCCTATCGGAAGGACATTTTCGAAGAGCACGGCATCGCCGTGCCGACGAACTATGACGAATTGGTGGCACTCATGCCAGCAGTCCAGGAAAAGGCCGGCATTGGAGCGATGACCTCGCGTGGAAAAACCGGCCATCAGGTGACTGCCGGCTGGCTGCTGCATCTGGCCCCGCTCGGCGGCAAGATCTTCGATGATGAATGGAACCCGGTGATCAATAGCCCCGAGGGGGTCAAGGCCGCCGAGATCATGCGCACCATCACCCAGACCGGACCGACCGGCATCCCGTCCTACGGCTTCTCCGAAGCCTCGGCCGCCTTCCTCCAGGGTGATGCCGCGATGTATCTGGACACGCTCAAGATCGCGGCCATGTCCAGGAACGAAAAGCTCTCCAAGGTGGACGGCAAGGTCGGTTTCGCGCTGCATCCGACGGGCTCGCGTTGCGGCTCCGAAACAGGCGGCTTCGCCATGGGCATTCCCGCCAACGCACCGAACAAGGAAGCGGCCTTCCTGTTCATCCAATATATGACCAGCAAGGCCGGCGATCGGCGCATGGTCGAACTCGGCGGTGATCCCATCCGCCTCTCGACCCTCGCCGATCCCGAGTTCGTCGAGAAATACCCGGAATATCCGGTGGTCGCCGAGCAGCTGCCCTGCGCCGATCCCGACTGGCGTCCCCTGATCCCGGAGTGGAACGAACTCAACATCGACGTACTCGGCCAGGCCCTCACCGAGGTCATCACCACGGACAAGCCCATCCAGCCCATCATGGACGAAGCCAACGAGAAGGCCCGCGCCATCATGGAACGCGAGGGCTATTACAAATGGGCTGCCTACCGGCAGTAGTGCCGCCGGCACTTGGTTGACGTAGCCGTGTATTGGGCTGACGGTGGCGCATCCCTTCTGATCGCCGCCGTCAGCCATGCAGGGTTGGGGAAGTGGGGAGGGCGCTTTGCCCACTCCTTGTCGGGGAAGGGGCCTCGATGGCCGCGACGGGCACAGGCAGTCTGAAGTCAACGCAGAGCGCGTCGCCCATCGACTGGCGGGTGGTCAGTCCTTACCTCTTCATTCTGCCAGCCGTGCTGGTGATGATCGCCGGGTTGCTTTACCCGGTGCTCGAAGCCTTTCACCTGGCGTTTTACGACTGGGATATCGGCCAGGATTTTGATAAAGCGCCCAATGTCGGGCTGTCCCATTTCGCACGGATGCTGGCCGACGAAGATGTCTGGGAGTCGATCTCGGTCACGCTGCGTTTCGGCTTCTGGACCATCACCATCGAGATGATCCTGGGCGTAGCACTTGCACTCCTCCTCGAAAAACCGATTCGGGGCGCTTCGATTTTTCGGACCATCTTCATCCTGCCATTGATGGTCTCGCCGGTGGTGGTCGGCCTGATCTGGCGCTACCTCTATGACGCCCGTATCGGCTGGATCAATTACTATCTCGGTTATCTCGGCATCGAACCGCAGGTCTGGCTGGGCGATGCAGAACTCGCCTTCTTCGCCATCGTCTTCACCGACATCTGGCAATGGACACCGTTCATTTTCATCATCGTCATCGCCGGCCTGCAGGCGCTGCCCTCCGAGGTGGTCGAGGCGAGCCGGATCGATGGGGCCAACTGGTGGCAGCAGATTTTCCTGGTGAAGCTGCCGATGATCCGCTCGATCCTCCTGATCGCGCTCCTGATGCGCCTGATCGACGTCTTCCGCGGCATGGAGGTCATGTACATCATGACCGGCGGCGGCCCCGGCCGCGCGACCGAACTCCTGTCGCTGCACATCTATAACCGCGCCTTCGACGCCCAACAGCTCGGTTATGCCTCCGCCATCTCCGTGCTGCTGATCGTGATCGTCTTTGCGCTTAGCTTCGCCATCCTGGTCATGGGCAACCCGATGAAGGACAAAGCCGATGTCTGAGCGCGTGGCGCGCAGCCTTAACAGCCCTTGGCAGCGGGTTTCGCATTATCTGGCGCTGATCGTGCTCGCCGCCATCTGCCTGGCCCCGATCTGGGTCATGATCGCCACGTCCTTCAAGGACGACGTCATCGTGCAGTCGGCCAAGCCACTCTGGTTCTTTTTCCTGCCGACGCTCGAGAACTACGACTACATCCTGACCCGCGGAAAATTCGATCGTTACCTCGTCAATTCGATCATCGTCGGCGTGATCTCGACTTTCCTTACCCTTCTGTTCGGCGGCATGTGCGCCTACGCCCTTGCCCGCACCGAGTTCAAAGGCCGTCGCTTCGTTGCCAATTCGACACTTCTCATACGCATGGTGCCGCCAGCGGTGCTCGCGGTGCCGGCCTTTTTCATGGTCACCACCTTCAGCCTGAAGAACGACCTCGCCGTCCTGATCTTTTTCTACACCGCACTCAACTTGCCTTTCGCCATTTGGCTGCTGTTCGGCTTTTACAAACAGATCCCGGTCGAACTCGAAGAGGCTGCGATCATCGATGGCGCCTCGCCATTGCAGGTCTTCGTGCGCGTTCTCCTGCCATTGATGAAATCCGGCTATGCGGTCGCCGGCATCTTCGCGTTTCGTATCGCCTGGAACGAGTTCATCCTCGCCCTTCTTCTCACCGGCCGAAAGAGCCGAACCCTACCTGTCGCCGCTGCCGGCTTCATCACCGATACCGGTGTCGAATGGGGCCGAATCATGGCCATGGGTACACTGATCGTCATCCCACCTCTTCTTTTTACCTTCTTCGCTGCACGCCAGATCATCCAGGGCATGACCGCCGGCGCCGTTAAAGGTTAATGCCAGGGAAAGGTTAAGAAAATGTTAAGCTGCGGGTGTGCCTTGACCATCCATGTCAGCCTCCTGCCCAGGCGGGATGATGATGGTGACCCATGCGGCCTATCTCGAAGCCCTTGGCCGTTATTCAACTGCACAATCGGAGAGCGATGATGACCAAACGCGATGAGATCGACGTTCACTTCAATGAAGACATCAAAGCCCAAGTCGGTAAATCGAAACCGATCAGCAACGAGGAAATACATGCCCGGGTGTGGCGCTTCGATGCGCTCGAAGGCTCACCCAATGCCTTCATCGATGCCGCCGTCCCTGGTCATGAGCGTGTGCTCTATGGCGCTCTCGGCTCCGGAACGGCCGATGAGCAGATCGTCAAGGCCGTGAAGGCGGCGGAGAATTTTCATATCGATTTCATCAAGGCAGGGCCCGGGCACGGCGCTGCCCTTCACAGCCATGATAGCGAGGAGGTCTTCATCGTCATGACCGGTCGCTGGAAGGTTGCCTGGGGCACGAATGGCGAGAACCAGATCGAACTCGATCGCTTCGATGGGGTCAGCGTGCCTTCAGGCGTGATGCGCAGCTTCGAGAATCTGGGTGACGAGGAAAACATCCTGATGGCGATTATCGGCGGCAAGCATCCGGGGGCCTGCGTCTGGTCCGAGGCCATCATCGGCAAGCTGCAGGACGTGCAGACCAGATCCTAATGAACTAGTGACGGATTTTCGTTGAAGCGTGGCAGGGGCGGTGGGATTCGAACCCACGAATGCCGGGATCAAAACCCGGTGCCTTAACCACTTGGCCACACCCCATCACGCTCCGGAAAGATAGGAGCTGGATGCAGGTATGACAAGTTCAACCCGGCGTTTGTAGTTGGATTGTGATGCTGGGCTTGATGCCCTCGACATCTTTCCGCAAACCCACCGTTTCAAAGGCACGTTCTTCGAAGGCGTTCGCAAACCAATGAGGCGGTCACACCACCTGGAGCCAGTCGCCGATCATCACCAGCGGCGCCCAATAGGCCGGGTGCTGAAGTGCAGGTCTTTCCTCGTTTCGATCTGTGCCTGCTGTAGCGCTGCCGCTTTGTTGATTCCGGCCCGGTTCTGCAGCCTCTGATAGAAGTCGGCGATCAGCAGTGATGAGGCCTTGCCATTGACTTGCGAACACGCCGCATCAGGCGACACGGATCCCCATGTTAGCGAAAGCCCGTGTAAGGCCTGGATCATCAGCCCCAACGGTCGCCAACCACGCCCGTCAGCGCTAACTCATTGAAAGAATTGGTGCCCCCGCCCCGACTCGAACGGGGACGTCCTTTCGAACAACAGATTTTGAGTCTGCCGCGTCTACCAATTCCGCCACGGGGGCCAAGACGAGCTGATATTAGGCGGTTGATGGGGCCGGTCAAGAGCTTGGACGAGCGTTGACTAGTGACTTTAAGCCTATCAGCTCTGGGGTTGCTCAACGGGCTTGACGTGAAGGAGGGCGCCGTCGGTGTTGGTGATTTCTACCATATGGCCAGCCGGCAGGTCGGGGCCGGAGACAGCCCAGGTCCCATCGCCGAGCTTGATGCGGCCGCGGCCATTGACGATGGCGTCCACAACAGGCGCCCGGCGACCGATCAACTGCTCGGCACGGCGATTGAGGCTGGGTTTATCACTTTCGACGGGGCTCGAGCGCAGCCAGTGAAACCAGATCAAGACGCTGAGCACGGCGAAGCCGGCATAGGCGAGAAGCTGATAGGCGAAGGGCATGTCATGCCAGACGAGGAGGACGAGCCCGACCAGAATGGCGGCGAGGCCAAGCCAGATGAGGACGAAGCCAGGTGCTAGAATTTCGAGCGCGCCCAGAATGCCGCCAAGGGCAAGCCAATGCCAGAACTGGACATCGTCAATGAACGGCAGGGTCATGGGGCGTTATGTCCGTTGTTGGTGGGCGCTTTGGTATCCTTACCGAAGACCTCCTTGGCGATCTCGCCGATGCCGCCGAGCGAGCTGACCAGGGCGCTTGCCTCCATCGGCAGGAACACCACTTTCTGGTTCGGCGATGTCGCGAACTGACGGAATGCTTCTACATATTGCTGGGCAACGAAATAGTTGATGGCCTGGCTGTCGCCGCGGGCGAGCGATTCGGACAGCATCGCCGTTGCCTTGGCTTCGGCTTCGGCTTCACGCTCGCGCGCTTCGGCATCGCGGAAAGCGCCTTCCTTGCGGCCTTCGGCCTCGAGGATGATGGACTGCTTCTCGCCTTCGGACTTGAGGATCGCCGCCTGGCGGAAGCCTTCGGCATCCAGGATGTTGGCGCGTTTGTCCCGCTCCGCCTTCATCTGGCGGGCCATGCTGTCCACCAGATCGGCGGGCGGTGCAATGTCCTTGATCTCGATGCGCGTGACCTTGACGCCCCAGGCATTGGTGGCCTCGTCGACCACGGTCAGAAGCTGGGAATTGATGCGATCGCGCTGGGACAGGAGTTCGTCCAGATCCATCGAGCCCATGACCGTTCGGATATTGGTCATGGTCAGATTGACGATGGCGCGCTCGAGATTGGTCACCTCATAGGCGGCGCTCGCGGCATCCTGGACCTGGTAGAAGACCACGCCGTCGACCGTCACCATGGCGTTATCTTTGGTGATGACCTCCTGCGAAGGCACGTCCATCACCTGTTCCATCATGTTGATCTTGGCGCCGATGCGGTCGATGAAGGGAACGATCAGGTGCAGGCCCGGATTGAGCGTACGCGTATAACGGCCGAAGCGTTCGACCGTGTATTCGCTTCCTTGCGGGATCGACTTGACGCCCATGAAAACGAGTGCGAGCGCAACACCGAGGACGGCCAGAACGAAAAGGCTAAAGCCATCGAGAAACATGATCTGCTCCAATCAAACCCATGGTCCGGCAAACATTGAACGACCGATCACCTGGGCATTTCGATCGCGCGGCAGGGGATGCGGAATTGCAGCCCATCGCCGGCATCGTCACCAATTTACGCAAGGGAACGTAAATCAAAGGTTAACGGATTCTCAATCTTTCCCTCATTCCGACATCGTCGCACCGACCGACGGCAAAGGCTATCACTGTCGAACGCTATCCTTCGTGGATGGCAGAGCTTGCTCGACGGTTACGCCATTTTCGCCATCTGCCTCTCCGTCGCTTCTTAAGAGCCCGCTGAACAGATCGGGAATGGCGCTGCCGGCATCGGGCTCGGAAGGCGGTTGAGCTGAAAATCCGCCGGTTGGAATTTCGCCTGTTGCGGAGACCGGGGTCGCCAAAGAGACGGCCGTCGCTGCATCGGGTGCCTCGACCTGATCGGTATCTTGCGTCTAGCGCTCACCTTCCAGCGCCGCTTCCTGCTGTGGGGCAGTCTCGGATGTCTCTGGCTTGGTCTTGTCGAGATCGTCGATCCTGGTCGGCGGAATGCCTTCCATGGCGAATTCGCCGATATGATATTGGTGGCACATGGTGCAGTTGTCGCCAGCGGATTGCCCGACATGGCAGTCTGCGCAGGTTTCTCGCTTCATCGGTGCAAAATTGGCCACGAACTGATACGGATCCCGTTTCTCGAAGGATTCCTGGTAGTTCGTATCCTCATTCAGCCGGTGACAGGCGATGCAGCCGTCATCACCGACCGCGCTGAAATGGGTGGCGTGGACGAAGGTCGTGAACCTGCTCTCGCCGGCGACCGGCTGAAATGTTCCCCAATTGATCTCGAGACCGCCGCCAGGTTGCTGGTCGACGCTGTGGCATTTGATGCACTTACCCGGCGTGTTCTTGTCCGCGAGCAGCTGGAAGAGTTCATTGCCATAGCGTTCGGCGGGGGTGCCGAAGGCATTGGCGCTGATGTCCAGCCAGGTCCGCAGGACCGCGTCTTCATGGCCGACCGGGCGGTAATAGAGGATGTAGTCCTTCCGATACCAGCCACCTGCCTTGGCCCATTCTTCCGGATCCAGGGTCGGCAGGCCGAGCGCATCGTTCTCTGCCGAGGGATCGGCGGGCGGCAGGCTCTGGACCTCGATCGTGTTGTTCTGGGCCAGGATGATCGCCCCTTCGCCTCCGTCGCTTGTGGCCTGATTGCTGAGATCGTCCTCAACGTCGTCGCCCTGGATTGGTGGGGACGCCTGACCGGCCGGTTTTGTCTCGCGGTAGGTGACGATCTCCTGCTTCAGATTGGGAAACCAGGCAGCACCCGCAGCGGCGATCACGTCTTGCGGGATGTGGCCGACCAGCCGCCCGATGGTGTCGGTTTCCAGCGCATTGTCCAGACTGGCCTCGACCTGGGATTCGAGAACCCCCATACCGGAAATAATCAGATCGAACATCAATTCCTTGATCGCCCAGGCGATGCGGGCGACGGATTGCAGTTCGGCATCGCCGGCTTCCGTCAAGTCCTGAAGGTCGGTTTGTTCGATAACCTGAAGATCATCGGCTATGGTCGGGTCGGCGGCGATCAGTAGCTTGGTATAGGGCGAGATATCGAAGGCAAGCGGGGTTTCAGGCCACTCACCGATTGCGATGCCGCGTTCCTGCAGGGTTTCCAGATCAAGTTCCGGCACCGCGATGACCGGTGTCCCCTTTGGCCCGGCGACGCTTTCGCCGATGATGTCCTCGCTATGGCAGAGTGCACAGGTGTCGGCGAAATCCGCGGTGAGCATAAAGCGGCCGGTGCCGTCGGGAGCATGGCAGCTGTTGCAGGTCTCGGGCGGCTTGACGCCCTGTTTCTTCATCTCCGGGAAGTTCTTTCGATTATGCGAATCATGATCGAAAATAACGCGAGTCCGGCGAAGATAGGGGTAGTCACCGAAGGATGGATGGCCGTTGGAGAATGACGGGAACGTCACCTGATGGCAGGACTGACAGCGGTCGTTGGTGACCTCCAGCAGATCGAAATCCTCGCCCTCATGCTCCTTATGGCAGGCACCGCAGGCAAGCGGGCCGTTATGAGCGACCTGTGGCGTGGGAAAGACTGTTCTGCTTACCTGAATGGTCCAGGGCATCGGCGAGGTCTGAGCGGCTTGCTCGAATTTGCCGATCAGATCAGCAAGCTCCGGACGTGGCATTGTGTGCGCGTTTTGCGCATCGTCGCCCCATTTATGACAGGCTAGGCACTTATCATTATCGGCAACCGGATCATCATCGGCAAAGGCAGCTGTCAGCCAGCCGACGGGGCCGCCACTATAGGCGACGTGACAGTCGCCACAGGACTCGATCTCGGCATGGCCGGTGTAGACGGTGCCGGCATCGATCAGATCGGCATTGATGCGGCTGCCGACCAGGAACAGAAGAACGCCTAAGCAGACGGCGGTTGCAACGGCAGTGAAACGTCCGCGGCGCGCGCGCAGTGAGCGTACGGGGAGGCAGGGAGGCAGGTTTCTGCAGCATGTGCCATCGGCGAATGGCCCTTGTTCGCAAGGACCGCCAGCACTTTTCGGGCGTGAGCAGCTCCAGCCATCATGACCCCGCCTGGGGCGGCATTCCGAAAGTGTGCGACAAGTCCCCTTCCCGTTCGGGCCAAGCGCGCATGGCTTTCCGGTGCTCGCCCGGCCGCAGACCCAAGCCTGGGCGGGCCGCTCATAGCTACTGGACCGGTGAGCGAAGCTTTGCAGGCGCGGTTTCATGGCGCCGCCGTTGCGAAGGCGTAGACGATGACGATGTGGACGATGATGAACAGCATCAGCCCGTAGTTCAGCGGGAGATGGAAAAACAGCCATCCCTTCAGGGTCATCTGCATCGCATATTGATAGTCGAGATCGGCTTTTGCGGACACCAGTTGATCGATTTCGCCCAGAATTTGCCGTCCGCGTTCGTCGAGATAGCGCTCGAGCTCGCGAATTGCGACATGCAGACGGCGTTCAGGTCTGGTGCCGCCCATCAGATGACCGATTAAATGCCGGTGGCGGCGTAGATAGGGCGCCAACTCGGCGACATAGAAATCGGCGATCGTTGAGGCACGGGTCTCCTGCACTGAGGTCATGGCAAGCTCTTCGATATCGCGGGCGATCTGGGCACGCAGAACGGGAATGCGCTCGAAAATCACCCGCTCGCCGCGAGCGCTGATCCGGTGCGGCAGCAAGCGGGAGAGAGCGACGCCGATCAGGCCACTGATCGTGATCGTCATGTAGAGGATCCAGAGAATGATCTCGAACGGACCGTTCGGCAGAGAGAAGCTGGTATGCAGGAGGAACAGGAGCAGGCAGACGAGGCCTGTATAGATGTGCAGCTGCAGCCAGGTCGACATCCGTAGCATCGGCAGGATGTTCAGCTTCTTTCTGAGATTGAAGATGGCAAGAAGCACCATGCCGGCAAACAAGACCCAGCCGTTCAGGAAGGCGGCGTCGCGCAGCGACATGTCGTAGAGCAGCTCGATTGCCAGGATCAAACCAGCCATCATGCCGGTGATGGCGAGATTGCGCAGGCGGCGCTGGCCGAAGGTGGTCATCGCGCCAGCCAATCCACGAGGCGTTCACGATCGCGCAGATCGATGCGGGTCAGAGCGTCATGCGGGCAAGCGCGCTGACAGGCGGGGCCGCCCGGTTGCTCCAGACAGAGATCGCATTTTGTCGCCTTGACGATCGGCGTCTGGGTGTCCTGATCGACGATGAACGCGCCATTCTCGTCCCGGATCTCCACCATGCGAATATTGTCGTAGGGGCAGCTGTCGGCGCAGGTTGCGCAACCGATGCAGATGATGTCGTCGATGATGACCAGGCCATCCTGGGTGCGATGAATGGCGCCGGTCGGGCAACCGATCAGGCAGACAGGATCGACACAGTGCATGCAGGCGTTGGCCACCATGAGATTGTCGTGTTCGGGTCCATGGCGGACAAAGCGCGGGTTGTTGTTGTGGGCGGACGCGCAGGCGCGAACGCAGTCGTCGCAGGCGGTGCAGCGATCCGTGTCGATGAACATCGCCGCCGTGCCATTGATCGTGCGGTTGTTCATCAGAAAATTAATGGTTGCCTGCTCAAGCGGCAGCTCGGCTTCCCATTTTAGATCGGCCGACATCCGAATGCTGGTCGAGCTGGGCGGCCCAGGCAATTTGTGCGGCGGGATATTGGGGAGCACATAGTCTTCGACCAGGGCTGTCGGCACACGCAGGAGATCGACGAAGCCGACGGCGCGCAGACCTTGGCGCAGGCGAAGATCGTAGCCATCCCGCCAATGGTCGACGATTTCGCGGAGACCAAAGACTTCGTTGTGGGTGACATAACCGACAGTGCGGTGGCCATGGTCCAGGCGCTCAGAGATCCGACCAAAGCCATAGCGGATCAGAAGCAGCCCATCGAGATAATCACCATGCTCCGCGATCACCGGTTCGGAATGGAGGACATCAAGGCCGTTTTCAGATGTCAATCCCTTGAAGTCGCCCGACCATTCGAACTCGCCGTGGGTTTCGAACAGCGTATGTCGGGCGATATGCTCAAGCGCGGTCTCGTGCAGCCCTTGAAAAAGCGCCGACTCGCGGAGGTGCGTCTTGAGACTGGAAGCGCGATATTGCGCGTCGATCTTGTCCCGGAAGCTCTTGTCCCGACGGCGGATATCGCGGAGGCCCTGCCAGCGGAGCTCGAGAACTTCGACATCGGTTTCGGCGACCACCGTCGAGAGATGCGGCGCGCGTGAGAGAGCCGCGACTTCACCGAACATGTCCTGTTCGGTCAGCATTCGGGTCGGCACACGGGAGATCACACCTTCGATGCTCTGGATCTTTTCACGGTCGTTCAGGCGGCCGAACCCGATACCGCGGTCGTCATGGCCGTTTTGATACAGATCGACGTCGCGAAGCTCGGGCGTGCTGGCCTGGTTCCACCATTGCTGGAAGGTATCGAAAAACCCTCGGCGCTCATGCGCTTCGTTTTCGGCCGTCGCATCGAGGCTCGTTTGCTCCAGAAGCTCGCGCACCACCCCGGATATGATGACGAAAAGCGCGTTGCCGTAATCGCCCTTGCGTATGATGACCTCGCTCCGACGGTAGCGGCGGATGCGCGCATCGTTGCGAATGATGTCCTGCAGCGACAGGGTCGAAGGAAACTGACCCTGATCGATCGCGCCGAACACGCGAAGCGTGAACAGCACGCGCAGCACATCGCCTTCGGTCATATCCGGGGCTAGCGGACGATCCCATCGCCTGGGTCGGGGGATGGCAACGCTTATCGGCACCCGTTACCCGCCCCCAAGCTTCCTGATATCGGCAAATACGGCCGTACGCTCCTCATTGTGATGGCTTACCCTTATATTGATCGGCTCCGGGGATCAGTGCGTCGATGGCAGCGAGCTGGGTGCCGTCATGATTGCTGGCCAGTTGTTTGGCCGCCGCTGAGATGCGCTCTGCCGCCGCTTCGAGTGCAGGACCGTTATTCAGCTTCAGATTTGCCGTGTGCGCCGCACGCAGCATTTCCATGAACTCCGGCATGGGCAGGGTCTTTGCGGCATCGCGCAGTTTCTTCCTCGCAGCATGGGCGCGCTTGGCCATGGCAACGGCATAGCGGGCCGGCGCCGTCGACTTGCCTACGGCACGGAGTGCCTCCTCGAGTTCGACCGCGAGACCGATCGCATACATCATGCGCTGGCGTTCGACCGCGGCGGCCGGATTCTCCTTGCCGCCATTATGCCAGGTGTTGTGCCGAACTTCGCCTTGAGACCATGACACCAGTTCGAACTGGCTGCCCGCGGTATGTCCGCCTTTGTTGACCAGTTCTTCCTGGGGCACGATGTGGCAGCTGTAGCAGTTCTTGGTGAGGTCATAGAGCATGTGCGGCCGGATCATGCCAGACGCTTCGGCATCCGCCCAGCGTTGCTGCGCCTCGGCTTCGGTTTCGGTTTCCTTTTTCTTTCCGCTGAACTCGCTGTGACGCTTCATCCAGTCGGCGCCGGCATTGTGACAGCTTTCGCAGGTGATACCTGCGATTGGTTTCGGCTTGCCCTTTCTGACCTTGCTGGTGAAGTGGCAACTCAGGCAGACGCTTTCGGATTTGATGCGCTTCAAGCCAAGCTTTTCGGTGATCTGCTTGGCATCATCGCTGCGCGGCAGCGCTGAGAACGTCTTGTAATGATGCGTGTCTTTCCAGTTTTCGGTCTCTTTTTTATGGCATTCGGCGCATTCATCCGGCCCCTGGACTTTCTCGAATTCAGGTGCGCCTTGGGCCAGCACCTGACCACCATCGACCGAAAGAAAAACCGTCAGACATGCTGCCATCATCGAAACCACGAGATGTGATGGCGACCACCAAACATTCATACCTTTACCCCTCATCGCGGATACCGAAAGATACCCCGTTCCCCCTGGCGCCGTATTCCACGGAACCCAGCATGTATTTAGATCGTCAAGCATCGAGAACCAGCCCCTCTTTTGGAATGGCCACGCAGGTGAGGCAAGTTCCCGGCGGTGGCTGGTTCGACGGTTCCTCGAGATAGCGAACCGATCCCTGCTTGATTGCCGTAGCGCAGGTGCCGCATTGACCGGCGCGACAACCTGAATCCATGACGACGCCAGCCTCCTCCGCCACGTCGAGAACGGATTCCTCTTCGGATGTCCATTTCCCCACCTTTCCCGATCGTGCGAACACGATCTCGATAGGCTCGACGCGTTGAACATTGTCACCAACAGCCGGAGCGGCCGGTTTCTTCCCTTTACGCTTGCCAAAAGATTCCCATTTGATGTCTTTTTCGGCGACCCCCCATTCGCTGAGGTCCTTGATCAGCGCGTCCTGCATGGGTGGCGGGCCGCACATATAGAACTGACAGTCCTTCGATGGCAGCAGTCCCTGGAAGAGACGCCGATTGATCCGGCCGCGATAATGGAAGTCCCGGCCTTTGACGCAAGTCCTCGTTGGCTTGCCATAGCAGATGACGACATTGACGTTTTGATGCTCGCGGGCAAGGCGTTTCAGATGGCTGGACATGACATGCTGCCTCTTGTCCACCACAGCATAGAATAACCAGACCTCGCGCTTGCCTTTGGTGTAGGTGATCGTGTTGAGCATGCTGAGCATGGGCGTGAGGCCGATGCCGCCTGCGATCAGGACGGCTGGGCGCTTGTCGGTCATGTCGAGATAGAAATTGCCGCCTGGCGCCTTGACGTCGACGATGCGGTCGACCTCCAGATTATCATGGAAAAAGCAGGAGCCGATGCCCTCTGGAATGCCTTCCGAGTCCGGTGGTGCGCTCAGACGTTTGATCGACACGCGATATTGGTTGTTGTGGATTGGCGCATCGGAGAGTGAGTAGCAGCGTACGACCGGCTTCGGATTGCCAGGGATTTGCAGGCGGAAGGTCAAGTGCTGGCCCGGCAGATAGCGTGGCACCGGCTTGCCGTCATAGGGGCGCAGGTAGAATGAGGTGATGCCCTCGGCTTCGTCGACGCGCTTGTGGATGTAGAACTTGCGAAAGCCGCTCCAGGACCCCGCTTCCGGCATCTTTCCGCTTTGTGCCTGGGTGAGCAGGTCGCTGGTGGCTTCACGAAATGAGCGCAGCGCCGCGGTTTCCTCGCGCCCGATCATTTTCCTGTGCCGGACGCCGGCCAAGAGGCTGAGGGCGGCCTGGAAAAGGATACAGCTTCCCACCAACAGTGCGGCCAATTCCATTGCTGTCGGCATCATAAGCCCATTATCTCCAAGCGGTGGGAGCCGATCGTTCGACATCGCCAGGGGGACGGTCGCTGAAAGGATCGCTCCATAGATGAAAGGTCCTACCGTTGATCGGCATGGCGATCGTGTTCCTGATCGGTCCCATCTCGGTCAAATATGATGGAAGAACCGAGCATCCCGGATTGTTCTCTCTCCGGGCACGTTATCATCCTATGTCGGTAGAGCGCTCGCAGTCGAAAGATACTCACCTATGTCTCGATGTGCAACTCGAACCGATCGTTAATGTTGGGTCTGGTCGTTCGGCGACGAGACGCTATGTTTCTTTAGTTCGTATCAACGAGATGTTTATCGGATATGTATTGTAGAATGAGCCGTAAGGTTGGTCCGATTATCGGCGCGTTGATGGGAGTGGTACTCCTTCAATCCGCTGCGTTTGGCCAGGATGCTGCATGGGAAGGTCTGATCAATGCTGGGCGCAACGCGTTGCAGCAGAAGAAATTCTCTGAAGCTGAGCGCCATTTTGAAACAGCCCTTGAGGCAGCCGAAAATTTTTCCTCGGGTGATGCCCGGCTCGGCAAGTCTTATAACAATCTCGCAGCCGTCTACTACGCGCAGGAAGACTTCGAACGTGCCGAGCCGTTGATGCGCCGCGCTCTCGCCGAGCTTCGAGAAACGCTTGGCCCGACGAATACCGAGGTCGCACAGACCATGAAAAATTTGGCGGCGCTCTATTATCTTCAGGGGAATCGGAGTGAGGCCGAAGCCCTTTTGAAGCAATCGCTGGAAATCCTGGAAAGCATCCATGGGCCCAACCACGCTTTCGTCGCCACGGTCTTGAGCAACCTCGCCGGGCTCTATCAATCAGAAGACCGCTACGGGGATGCTGAGCCTTTGCTGACGCGATCGCTCAGCATTTGGGAGAGTCTTCTCGGCGCTGATCATCCTGACGTGGTTCGAAGCCGAACCTTGCTGGCAGAAGTGCGTCAGGCTCAAAAGGGTGGGCAGGCGCTGGGAACGGCGACGGCCGCGGTCAACCCCAGGGCATCCGTTCCAAGCCTTTCCGGCGATCAAAATCAAGCCACCAGCACCGATCGGGCTGACAAGGCCAAGGCGGCGATGGAGGAATTGACGAAGCTTTCGAAGGCCGAGACGGATAAGGGGGTGCCTGTTCCGGAGCTCAACGCGATCGGTGATATCACTAATGTCGAGGTCGGTGCCGATCCATCGGTCGAAGCTGATCCATCGGTCGAAGAAGGTGGAGTATCAGAACCCTCCCCGGTTGCGGCAGGGCAGGCGGGCGTGACGGCCGAGGACGACATCACCACATCGGCGCTTGAGCTGCCGGATGATGCGCAAGAATCGGCAGGCACCACGGCTGCCGCCCTCTTGAACGAGGCGACATCAGCCGACGATATCTCGTTTGCGGTCTACCTCTCGACGCTTTGGTCGATCGACGAAGCGCGGCGCTACTGGCAAGCCATGCAAAATGCTATGCCCGATGTTTTTCAGGGCAAGCAATTGGAGATCGAGGAAGTCGCTGCGTCAGCTGGCGCCGACCCATTCTACAGGGTTCTGACGACACCTTACACTTCGGACCCTGAAGCGCAGGCGGCCTGCGAGTTGATCAAATCAAAATTGCGCACCCAAGACTGCAGCGTCGTGGTCCGTGATGCGGCTATCGGCGGCTAGTGGTTTCGACCACATCGACAGGCTTAACTCTGATGATGAACGTAACGCTTAAGGTTCAGAGCCAGCTGCGGGCCATCGCATGTGCCCAATGATGTGGTCGCACCACGTGATTTTGAAATCGAAGCCAATCAGAACTGGTAGAGAAACTCCAGTCTGCCGCCATAGGCGTTGTCATCGACATCGAAATCGCCTTCACCTTCCTGCAGCGCATAAAAGGCTTCGAGCTGGACCAGGGACTGTTGGGTCACCTTTTGTTGGGCCTGGAAGCCCACGCCGACCTGCCATTCAAACCCCTCTTGGAGCTGGTCTTCGAGCCCGAGGTCTTTAAAGCCTGCGATCTCAAGGCCGAGATTGGTCCAGTGATCGTTCCAGAACGCCTGGTAGCCGATCGCCGCGCCGAAATTGTCGTTGGCCTTGTTGTCGAGCTCGGATCCGAAGCCGCCGAGATTGGGCGACGCGAACAGGATGCCGATCGGAGCCAGCGGACCGCCACCGTCGACGTTCTCCCGGCCTGCCTGACTGAAGTTGCCGAGCGAGACGAAAGGGTTGATCCAGATCGTGTCATCAGAACCGTGCGGCGTCCAGGATAGCTCGGTCGAAAGAAGCGCGCCGTCGGTCACAAGATCGCTTTCCTCCTCCAGAGCCAGCGAACCATTGGCGCGCCAGGTCACGCTGTAACGGCCGATCCGCTCGGCAATCGAGATACCTGCATGCAGGCTGTCGCCATCCTCGACCACGCTGTCGTCGTCCGTGTCCAGCGTATAGACGAGATCGACGTTCGTGGTCTTGAATTCGGTGTCGAACGCGGTGAACAGGCCGAATTGCTGCAGATCTCCTTCGTCCTCGCCAGTATTGTTGATGAGGTTGGCGCCACGACTGACCGAATCCCAACTCCAGAGGCCGCTCACACGCAAATTGGAAACGCCGGGCAGGCGAACATTGTTACGCACTAAACCGACCGCATCCTGGGTGTCATTCAGGAGAATGCCATCCTGAAAGATGAGCGGCTGACGCCCAACGGTGAAGCCGTAATCAAGCCAGGTCGTGCCTTGCTTGTCGAGCACCGGGAACAAGCTGCCGAGATCGCCTTCGGCGAACAACGTCCGGATATTTCCGTTGGTGAAGTCGAGAAAGCCTTCGTCATCGCCGTTAGCTTCGCCTTCGAAGCGATAACCGGAGAACTGACCACCTCGGTTCTTATCGAGCGGTCTAATTCCCAGCACGATCTTTTCGGTCGCCGTGAGCTGCAGGTTGGCGAAAAAGTCGAAGCGGTTGGCCCAATCGGTCAGCCGCTCGCTATCGCCGATGCCGGTATCGACGGTTTGAATCGCGGATCTGAGTGTACCGAAGACCCAAAGTGCAGGTGACCAGACGGCGCCCGTCGGCAGCTCGAAACCCTGGCCGAGGTTGCCTTCACCCAGGAATGCATCACCCAGCTCCAATAGCAGAGCTGGACGCTCGGGGATGTCCCCAGTGGTGAAGAACTTCGTGGGTTCATCATTGATCTTTGTAGAACCTCGGCTCTCGCCAAGGAAGAACTCGGCACGTGCTGCATCTGTCATGGCGCCGATGGTGCCGATTGCGGTTGCCGCTATCGTCGAACCGATCACGATCGAACGAGCGGTCTTGCCGCCCGCGCTCTGGAGTTTCCTGATAACCAAGAAGCTCTCTCCCCAAAATGGTCGCGGATCTAAAACATTCTTTCGTTTGGGTTCCACCTCCGCCGGCTCTGAAGTCGGCGAGCCAAGATCGGTCATGGATGGAACCGGAGAGTTTGAGGACGGACGGGAGGCCAGCTTTCGCAGACCTCCCGTCAAAACCTCAATCCCTATGGGTCAAAACGGCCCTAGCTTTCGGCCATTTCTAGCGAAGCTGGCCTTCGATCCAGGCCTCGCCACCACCGTTCTGGCTAACGGTGCTGTCACTGTGGACGTTGAAGGTCACCATCTTTTCCCAAAGAATATCGGAACCTTCGACAACGGCATCGGCAACGTCCTTGGCACTCATGCCGTAGTCGAAGCCAACACGCTGCACGGCGGTGATCAGGTTGACCGGCACCATCTGCGAATTCAGGCGGATGCTGGCGGTGTACGGACCTTTACCGGTGAGCTTGTCGCCGTCGATCTCATAGGGAGCCCAACGGTTGCCGAGCGGCTCGATGCCCTTCCTGTGATTGCGCTCCGTGGTCGGCTCGCCGGCGAACACCAGGGACAACGTCGTCGGCCGGACGATGGGAAGTGCGGTCACCGTGTAAGGGATCGGGATCACCGCTTCACGCTCGCCGCCACGCCCCTGGGTCACGACGAACTTGGACTGCAGGCTGAAGAGATAGGGATCCTCAAGCACCTCGCCATTGTGGACGTAGAGTGAGTGCAGGTCGCGCAGATCACCGTTCGGATCGCGGTCACCCGAGATGAAGATGACATTGCCATCCACATCCTTGACCTCGACCTCAAGCCAGACGAGGCGTTCGCCGGTGAAACCGGTCGGCACATTGTGGCCATCGGTGATGTTCTTCACCTCGACCTCGAACTCAATGCCGTCAGCACTTGCCTCCTCGACCTTCACGTCACCGAGATGGTAGCCGTTGCGCAGAACTTCGAGGCGCTTCTTGCGGGCGAAGTCGAGACGCTCGAACTGAATGTCGAGGATGTCACGCGCATCGTAACGATCGTCGATTGAGGCCCAGACCTCCGGAAACTCGTAGTCCGCAGGAGCACTGTCCTCGAACTCATCCGTTCCCCAGCCAGCCTCATGATCGAACTGCAGCCACTGCTCGAGGCTAGCGAGTTGTTGCGCATCGGCATTATGCGGGAAGATGCCCGGATGGATCACCGAATAGTCCGGCCCGGAGAAGAGATGGTTCGAAAGTTTCCGAGGCTTGGTCGGCACACCACCGACAACCGCTGCCGGACCATAGTCGAAGTCCGAAGGAATGCCCTGGATTTTGCCCATGTGGCAGTCCTGGCAAGTCACGCCGCGATCGGCCGCGGGCGACAGGCGATATTCACTGAACGCCTCTTCCAGGCGGAAGCCGTTGAACAGCGTCACATCGTGACACGACCCGCAGAAGGTCGGCGTGGAGATCGGCTCGAATTTCTTGGCCTGCGTGTGGATTTTCCGGCCAAGCTCCTCTTCGTCCGTGACGACGCGATATTTGTCGTCCTTGAGAACGCGCTCCATCTCGGCATTGCCGTTTGGACCCATCACCGGATCAAGCAGGCTGCCCTCGGCAAGAGCCAGACGACCGCTGACCTTGTTGTAGCCCTTGGTGATCCGATGGCAGACAACGCAGGTGATGCCCTCACGCGAGGTCGGATGCCGCTCGAGGTTGGAGATGAACGGGCTCTCGCCGAGATTGGCGCCAACCTGATTGTGGCAGCGCAGGCAGAAATCGCCCATCGAACTCGAGGTGCTGAAGTTCAGAAAATTGTTGATGGCCATGTAGACCGGGCTGAGCTGTGCATAGGAATGCTGCGAGATCGCCCATTCCTCATACTGCTTTGGATGGCATGTGCCGCAGGTCGCCGCCGAGGGATATCGGCTTTCGCCGAACAGATCATCATGAGCGGCCTGCGCATCCTTGTCTTCGCCACCAGCAGCAGCATCATTGGCAATGCCGTCCGTCGCCTCTGCCACCTGATATTCTGCACTCGCTGGACCAAAGGATCCGGGAGCGAAGTCTGCGATCAGAGGTGATTGGAAACGCAAATCGTCAGCTGGCGCCGCCTCAACCTCTCCGATCATGCTGATCGACAGCAACATCGCACTGCCGATTGCAACTGAGGTTGCTGACACGCACAATGATGAGCGCGAAGCATCCGACCCCCATGTTCCCACGATGTCGCAGGCTGTCATGCTGAACTCCCCAAACGGACCTGAGTAAAAATGAGCACATTAGTTGACGAACACTAAATCCAGTGAACGGCAACCTAGCTATTATGCGAAACAATAATTTTGGTAAGCGATGGATAGGCAAATGACAAGTGAGACCGAAGCAAATCATTAACAAAAATCAATATGTTTTCTTTAAAGCAGCCTAAGGTTTGCCTTTTATCACCTTTAAGTTGGTTTGCTTGAAAAATGTTTCTCTAATGTTGCACTATGTCGTTTAAAGCGATGAAGAGATTTTGTTTTGGCTGCATTCACAATGAAGGAGTGAGGCTCAGCCGCGGACGTTGACGACCAGACGACCTCGGACTTTTCCGTCCAGCACCAATGCCGATTGTTTGGGGACATCCGCGAGGACGATTTCCTGCAGCGTTGATTCCAGTACACCAAGGTCGAGATCCTGTGCCAGCCGTTCCCATGCGGCTTCGCGTCTGGGCTTCGGCTGATATACCGAATCGATACCGAGGAGTTTGATGCCGCGCAGCAGGAAAGGAATGACACTCGCCCTGAAATCATTGCCACCGGCATTGCCGATCGCTGCGAGCGCCCCTTGCGGCTTCAGCTGCCCCAACGCGCGCGCCAACGTCGATCCGCCGACCGCATCAATGCAGGCCTGAAACCGGGCGGACTCCATCGGCCTGCCCGCGTCTTCGGAGAGTTCGGACCGATCGATGAACTGGCTGGCGCCAAGTGACGTCAAGTAATCATGGGTTTCCGGCCGGCCGGTTGATACCGTCACCTCGTAGCCTGCCTTGGCCAGAAGAGCGATCGCGATCGAGCCAACACCGCCAGCACCACCGGTTACCAGAACCTCGCCCTTATCCGGCGCCATGCCGTAGTCTTCGAGATCCATCACCGCCAGCATGGAAGTGTAGCCGGCGGTTCCCACCGCCATCGCATGACGCGTTGTCCATCCATTTGGCACGTGGACCAGCCAATCCGCTTTGACCCGTGCTCGTTCCGCAAGTCCACCCCAATGGCGCTCGCCGACACCCCAGCCGTTCAAGATCACCTTGTCGCCCTTCTTGAACGCTGTGTTGTCGCTCTCAGCCACGGTCCCGGCGAAGTCAACGCCTGGGATATGCGGAAAGTCACGTACCAGTGGTGCTTTATTATGGATGATCAGACCGTCTTTATAGTTGATCGTCGAATAGTCGACATCGACAAGCACATCACCCGCCGGCAGCCGGTCATCAGCCACGTCCTCGATCGCCGCCGTCACGGTCTTGTCTTCATGCTTGGTGAGCAGGAGTGCTTTAAACATGATCGGTCTCTCCGAGAAAGGCGGCATGATCGAGTGCTTGGTTGATATTTTCACGCTTTCTTTCGGCCACGCTCTGAGGCCTCTTGTCAAGACTGACCTTTACCGCATTGAGTGGTGTGTGAGGAAATGGGGGGAAAGGCATGGCCATTGCGACCACCGCCGATGGGGTGCGGCTACACTATGAAGAAGCGGGGAGCGGTGATCCGCTCATCTTCGTGCATGAATTTGCTGGCGATCATCGGAGTTTTGAGCCGCAGGTCCGCTTTTTCAGCCGGCGCTATCGCTGCCTTACGTTTGCTGCGCGTGGCTATCCTCCATCGGACGTGCCAGATGATGTCGAAAGCTATGGCCAGGCAATCGCCGCTGCCGACATTATCGCCGTGCTCGATGCCGCCAAGATCGAGCGCGCGCACATCGTCGGCCTGTCGATGGGCGCCTTCGCCACATTGCATGCCGGCCTGAAATTTCCGGAACGTGCCCGCTCTTTAGTGCTTGCAGGCATCGGTTATGGTGCGGAGCCGGCACGAGAAGCGGAATTTCGCGAGCTGTCCGAGCAGGCAGCCACGGCCTTCGAACAGCAGGGCAGCGAATCTTTTGCCCAGGTCTATGGAGCCAGTGCGGCACGTGTGCAATTCCAGACCAAGGATCCCCGTGGCTGGCAGGAGATGATCGACGGTCTTGCCGGCCACGATCCGATCGGCAGTGCCAACACCATGCGCGGCGTACAGGCGCGCCGACCATCGCTTTATACGCTTGAAGACCAGCTGAAAGCTCTCGCTCTTCCCGTCCTGATCATATGTGGTGACGAGGACGACCACACGCTGTACCCAGGCATTTTTCTCAAACGCAGCATCAAGGCCGCCGGGCTCATGGTATTGCCCAAGACCGGACATGCCCTCAATCTCGAAGAGCCGGATCTGGTCAATCGAGGCCTCTCCGAGTTCCTTGCCCAGGTCGAATCCGATCGCTGGGAGCCGCGCGATCCTCGTGCCGATCCCAATGAAATCATCCGGACGAAGTGAAGGGTCTGCAGGTGATCAGGAACCTTTGACGTCAGTCCTCTCGCCAGAGGCCATAGGTTCGGGCGTCGGGCGTTGTCGTGATCATGTCACGACCGCTCTCCTGGCTTGAGAACAGACGGTCACGACCGTTATCGCCGCCGTCGCCATGGAGGCCGTGAGGCTGCCAGCCACCGTGTTGGACCAGGCAGCGGCGATCGAGGGTGCCGATGCCGTCCCAACCACCGAGCGTCAGGACCCGGTCGATATCGGCTCTTAAAATATCGAACATACGGCTCACGCCGGCCTTGCCGGCAACCGCAAGGCCGAACAGATGTGGCCGGCCGATCAGGCAGGCGGTGGCGCCAAGCGCCAGGGCCTTGACCACATCGCTGCCGCGGCGGATACCGCCATCGATCAGCACCGGCAGCCGGCCGCCGACCTCATCGACGATTGCAGGCAGAGCATGAATCGCCGAAATCGCGCCGTCCAACTGGCGACCGCCATGATTGGAGACGATCAGCCCGTCAATGCCGTGTTCGAGCGCGAGGCGCGCCTCTTCCGGGTGCAGCACGCCCTTCAGCAGCAGGGGGCCGGACCAGATGGAGCGCAGCCAGTCGACGTCGCGCCAGCTCATGGTCGGATCGAGCAGGTCCTCGACATATTTGCCAAGCGAGAGGATGTCGCTGCGCTCGTCGGTGACGTAGTTCGCCATGGTCACCTTGGGAGCGCGCGCCATGCGCATCATCCAGGGCAGGCATCGGATGATGTCGAACCCATGTTTCATCCTCGGCCTGGGCGGTACGAAAAAACCGTTTTCGAGATCGCGCTCGCGCTGCCCCAAGACCTGATTGTCGATGGTGAGCACCAGCGCTTTATAGCCGGCGTTCCTCGCGCGTTCGGCAAAGGATTTCACCAGGCCACGGTCCCGATACATGAAGGTTTGGAACCACTTGGCGCCGGTGGACTGGTTGGCGAGGTCTTCGATATTGACGGTCGAGCCGTGGCTCATGACATAGACGGTGCCGGCATCATGCGCGGCCTCAGCCGCATCCACCTCGCCCTTTGGCCAGACCATGCCGGCAAGCCCGGTCGGGCCGATGAGGATTGGCAGGTCGAGGCGCTGGCCGAAGAGTTCTACTGATAGGTCGCGAGTCGACGTGCCGATCAGAGGGTGGGGGAGGAATTCCAGGTCATTGAAATCACGCTCGTTTCGCCCTCTCGTAACTTCATCCTCGGCACCGCCGTCGATGAAGTCGAACACCATGCGCGGCAGTCGCCGTTCCGCCATGCGGCGAAGGACGGCTAGGCTGTAGGCGGTCGTTTCCAGATCCATCAAAATGCCTTTGCTTGGCAACAAGCCTTCGGGCCGGCTGCGGCTCAACGAGAGAGACAATACGAATTTCGCTCGATTCTACCAGACCTTATGTCATGTATGCGCGGCCCCACCTGCAGCGCTAGCCCGTCGTCCTACGCCCTTGGTGGCGTAACCTCTGGATGATCCCCATATCCTTTGCATTGTCACATTGGCGAAAACCCGACAATGTAAGGAAGGGGGTGGATATTTCGTCGTCGGTATTGATTTCAGAGGGGTGGGCATTGACCATTTCCGAGACGACCTTGATGGCGATTAGAGATGCCTATCAGATTTGGGCCGAGAATCAGGGGGATGATGTCACGGCGCTTCTGGATCTGATGGCCGAGGATATCGAGGTCACCACGCTGCCGGATGGAACGGATCCACTGACATTCACCAAGGCCTGCCGTGACAAGACCCAAATGACCGAATATTTTCATGCACTTGTCGGCGACTGGCTTCTGCTCAGAGCTGACATTCTTGAGATGGTGCGTGAGCGGGATGTCGTCGTGGTGGTGCTCACTACGACCTGGCGCAATCGACGAACGGACCAGGAGTTCACGTCTCCGGCAGCCCATGTCTGGCGCTTCCGCGACGGCTTCGCCTGCCAGATCAAACTCTTCTTCGACTCCGCCAAATGGAGTGCCGCGGCGCGCGGGGGCGGGCACTTGCCTGAGACATGACTGATGTGGCCGTGCTCTGGCGGGCGATAGCGCGCTTTGGTGGGCGGCGGGTGTTTGGAAATGCTACAGGGTGGCTAGAAACGCTGCGGCGTCCTGGGTTTTGGGGTTCCAGCGTGGGGTCTGGTCGGTGAGGGGCTTTAGAATGTCGGCTCCCTTCGAGCAGCGACCGTCGGGGACGAGGCGGTAGACGCCATCCGGATTTACGAGACGTCGTATTCGGTTTCTCTCGAACTCATCCTCGTTACGCCCGTTGGGGCTACCCAACCCGTCGAACTCGTCGTCGACCTTGAAGTCGATGCCGGCGGCTTCGGCGTGGTCGCGGAGGATGCGGAGGTCGGCCAGGATTTTCTCGCGCTCGCCGACGGGGCCGCCGGGGCGGTCTTTGCCGACTTTTTGCAGGGCGGTGACCACCCAGCGCTTGATACCGATATCATTAAGCAGCTCGGGCATGGCATCGAGTTGGGCGCGGCGTTTGGGGATCAGGAC
>JBPCVQ010000536.1:0-12966 GCA_051010395.1 Geminicoccaceae bacterium
GTCGGCACACGCTTCTGGTTCTAGTCAAAAACCGAGACTGATTGTTGTTATGGCGGAGTTGTCGATCAGGCAGCTCCGTTTTTTTTGCACGGACGGCAGAGCCTGGAGAACGCGCACCGTCTCGAAACCCCGCCTGGCGGTCCTGAAACCGAATAGGCTGCAAAGCCACAGTGACCTTCTGATCTCCGTTACGGTGAACAGGGTAGCATTGAAAAGAACTACAGCGTGGTCTAGGGGTTAGGCGTCATCATCTTGGGAGTGTCTGATGAAGCGTTCGACAGCCACTTTGGGTCTTCTGGCGTCACTTGCCCCCCTGGCTTTCATGCCCAGCAAGGCCTCAGCACAAAGCGTCGGCGACATCTATTGGGGCGTGTTCGGCGGTGCTCAGTTCTACACCGAAAATGAAATCGGCAATGCCGACCTCGAGTTCGATCCCGGCTTCGCTGTTGGCGGACAGCTTGGCTACATCTTCGGTTCAGTGCGCGCCGAGGCCGAGATCGAGTATAACGAGGCGGATGTGGACGAGTTCGGCAACAACAACAACGATGCCAGCCTCTCCGCCATTCGCGGAACCGGCAGTCTCTATTTTGATTTCATCGGCTTCGGTCAGTCCAATATCCTCCCTTACGCCGGTGGCGGCTTCGGCATTGCTTCGCTGGAGTTGGACGGCGACGACCTCAACGATGACGAGATCGGCCTGACCGCTCATGGTGAAATCGGCGTTTCCTTTGCCACGGCCACCAACTTGGACGTGGTCGTCGCCTATCGCTTCGAGTGGTACGACAGCGACATTGAGAACGTCGATGACGACATCACGGCGCATCAGGTCCGGGCAGGCATTCGCTTCTTCACAGGACTAGGTTGCTGCTGAACGCTCGCTCTTCAGATCTGTTGTTTTTGCCCGGCCGGAGCCAAGGTTCCGGTCGTCGGCATTTTTAGGCGCCAGAGAAGCACGAAACCGGCGACGAAGAAAACGAGGATGGTCGCCATGCCGGCACGTTGGCTGTCAGCCCAGAGCGTGACCGTGCCGAGCACGAAAGGGCCTAGAAAGGCTGTCACCTTGCCAGAGAGCGCGTAGAGACCGAACATCTCGGTCTGCTGATCGAGAGGAGCCAGCTTGGCCATCATCGTCCGGCTGGCTGCCTGGGTCGGCCCGACGAAGAGGCCGAGCAGACCACCGACGATCCAGAAAACCGTGACGGATGTGGCGATGACGGCGGCAAGGCCGCAGGCCATCAGCCCGACAAGCGCGATCAGGATCACCTGTTTCGGGCCTAGATAGTCATCCAGCCAGCCAAATGCGAACGCCCCGATACCGCCGGTCACGTTCAGAAGGATGCCGAAAGTAATGACATCGGTGAGCTCAAGACCGAAAGTGCCGGCGGCATAGATGCCACCGAAGGCAAAGAGCGTATTGAGACCATCGATATAGAGCATACGCGCCAACAGGAACCGCGCCACGGTTCGGTAACGACGAATGTGGGAGACGGTCTGCCGGAGCTGACCGAGACCCTGCTTTACCACCTCTAAGGTCGAGCCTCCGGCCGCAGGCCGGTCGAGGGTGAGGAGGAAGAGCGGCAGACTGAAGAGGGCGAGCCAAGCCGCTACCAGCGGCCCGGTTGCTCGAACGTGCTCCGCGGTTTCCTTGTTCAGCCCGAACAGAGGCGTGTCGGTCTGCACGAAGGCGAAAAGGGCGATAACCAGGCAGGAAAGCCCGCCGAAATAGCCGAGCCCCCAGGCCCAGCCGGAGAGACGGCCGAGGCGCTCGGGCGGGGCGAGGTCGTTCAGCATCGCATTATAAAAGACGCCGGCCATGTCGAGGCCAAGATTGGCGATCACCACGAGCACCAGCGTGTAGAGCACCCAGTCGGGCGACGGCTCGGAAAACCAGAGAAATGCGGTGGCGATCACACAGAGCCAGGTGAAAGCAAGAATCCAGGGCTTTCGTCTGCCGCCGGCATCGGCAATGGCGCCCAGCGTCGGCCCGAGGAAAGCGGCGATCAGCGCGCTTATGGTCATCGCCCAGCCCCATTGAGCCGTACCGGTTACCGGATCAATGGCGATGCCTTGGCTAAAATACGTGGCAAAGACGAAGGTGACGATGACTGCGGCGAAAGGTGAATTCGCCCAATCATAAAGCGCCCAGGCAAACTGCCCGGAGGCAGACCGATCGAGCGCTGGCCTGGTAAGGTCGGTGTTCATCCCTGTTAGCGCGCCCCTCAAAAAAACCGCCTCGGCGGCGTCGAGAAAATACCTCCTAGATGGCGTCGAGCGAATCCTGCCCCTCGTCAGCCCCCCTTCGCCGCGTTAGGTATAGAACGCCATGGTCGAAAGGGCACGGCATCAAGACTTGAATTCACGGTATTGGTGAAGGGAATTAACATGGCGGCAGTCCCCCCGATCTGTAATTTCGGCGAGAAGGCCAAGCCCTTCGAGCTTCTGGCAACCGACGGCAAACGCTACACCCTCGAAGATGTTCAGGGACCGAAGGGTACGTTGGTGATGTTCATCTGCAATCATTGCCCCTATGTCAGATCGATCCTGGATCGGATCGTCCGTGACGTCCGCGATCTGGAGGCGCATGGCATCAGCGCGGTGGCGATCATGTCCAACGACACGGTCAACTACCCCGATGACAGTTTTCCGAACATGAAAAAGCTTGCTGAAGCAAGGAACTTCCCCTTCCTCTATTTGTTCGATGAAAGTCAGGAGGTGGCGCGGGCCTATGACGCCGTCTGTACACCGGATTTCTTCGGCTACAACGCCGATCTGGAGCTGCAATATCGCGGCCGGCTCGATGCCTCCAAGACAACGCCGATCCCGAATGCCGTGCGCGAGCTTTATGAAGCCATGGTCCAGGTTGCCGAGACCGGCAAGGGCCCGAAGGACCAGATCGCCAGCATGGGCTGCTCCATCAAGTGGAAGGCGGCCTGAACCAGGATGCCGTTTTCGAGCCTTCGCGATTTCATTGAGCGGCTTGAACGGGATGGCCGCCTGGTCAGGGTGACCGCCCCGGTCTCGCCAAAGCTTGAGATCACGGAGATTCACACGCGCCTGCTCGCAGACAACGGTCCAGCCGTTTTGTTCGAGAATGTCGAAGGCTCGGACATGCCGGTGCTCGCCAATCTGTTCGGCACGGTCGAGCGGGTAGCCTGGGGCATGGACCGGGAGCCGGCTAGGCTCCGCGAACTCGGCGA
Organism: Geminicoccaceae bacterium; assembly: GCA_051010395.1. Lineage (GTDB taxonomy): Bacteria > Pseudomonadota > Alphaproteobacteria > Geminicoccales > Geminicoccaceae > JANQPX01. The sequence continues at coordinate 3,198 of JBPCVQ010000536.1, forward strand.
GATGCTGGCCTTCTTCAAGCAGCCGGAGCCGCCCGGCGGCTTTCGCGAGGCCATGGAGATGGCGCCGTTGGTGAAAGCGGCGCTTTCCATGCGGCCCAAGAGCGTCGGTCGCGCACCCTGCCAGGAGACCGTGCTGACGGGTGATGACATCGACCTCGGCCTTCTCCCCATCCAGACCTGCTGGCCGGGCGAGCCGGCGCCTTTGATCACCTGGCCGCTGGTGGTCACCAAAGGACCGGGCGACGAAAAAGCCGATGCCTTCAATCTCGGCATCTACCGCATGCAGGTGCTCGCCAAGAACCAGACGTTGATGCGCTGGCTGAAACACCGCGGCGGCGCCCAGCACCACCGCCGCTGGGGGGCGAGCCGCCCCGGGGCTTTACCTGCTGCGGCCGTGATCGGGGCGGATCCGGGGACGATCCTGGCTGCGGTGACGCCGGTTCCGGATACCATGTCGGAATATCAATTTGCCGGTCTTCTGCGCGGCAAAAGGGTTGAACTGGTGGACTGCGTCTCGCAGCCCTTGAAGGTACCGGCGACGGCGGAGATCGTGCTGGAGGGTGAAGTCAGCCTCGAAGACTATAGGGATGAGGGTCCCTATGGCGATCACACTGGCTATTATAATTCGGTCGAGCGCTTTCCGGTGTTCACGATCACCGCCATGACCATGCGTAAGAAACCAATTTATCTTTCGACGTTTACTGGCAGGCCGCCAGACGAGCCATCAGTGCTGGGCGAGGCGCTGAACGAGGTTTTCCTGCCCCTGTTCAAGCAGCAATTTCCGGAGGTTGTCGATTTCTGGCTGCCACCAGAAGGCTGTTCCTACCGGGTCGCCGTGGTCAGCATCAAGAAGGCCTATCCGGGCCATGCCAAGCGTGTAATGCTCGGGGTTTGGTCCTATTTGCGCCAGTTCATGTACACCAAATTCGTGATCGTGACCGACGACGATATCGATGCCCGCGACTGGAAAGACGTGATCTGGGCGATTTCCACGCGAGTCGATCCGGCACGCGATCTCACCATGCTCGAGAATACGCCGATCGACTATCTCGACTTCGCATCGCCTGAAAGCGGCCTTGGCTCGAAGCTCGGCATAGACGCCACCAACAAATGGCCGCCTGAGACCAAGCGCGAATGGGGCGAAAAAATAGAGATGGACCGTGACATCGTCGACCTAGTGAGCCGCCGCTGGTCCGACTATGGTCTGCCCGGATTGGGGAAGCCGATTTGGAGAAACGGGGAATGAGTTTGGATGGCCCGAGCCTGTTGAGCGATCTGCTCGACAAGGCCAAGAAAGCAGGTGCGGATGCCGCGGACGCTATGCTGTTGGAACGGCAGGGTCAGAGCGTCACCCAAAGGCTCGGCAAGCTGGAAAACATCGAGCGTTCCGAAAGCGCCGATCTCGGCCTCCGCGTGTTCGTCGGCAAGCGACAGGCGATCGTGTCGACAGGCGATCTTTCGAAGGATGGCCTCGGCCGGCTGATGGAAAACGGCCTCGCGATTGCGAAATCTGTGCCTGAAGACGCCTATGCAGGCCTTGTTGATCCTGATCAGATCGCAAGGGACCTTCCTGAACTCGACCTGGATGACGGGGTCGAACACGACACTGCCGAGCTCGCCGCCATGGCCGCCGCTGCCGAAAATGCCGCGCGAAAAATGCCGAAAATCACGAATTCCGAGGGAGCCAGCGCCGGGTGGTCGCGCGCGAAGGAGACGATCGCCGCCACCAATGGCTTTCTAGGCGTGAGCAAGAACTCCAGACACAGCTTCTCGACCTCGGTGATCGCGTCCGACGGCGGACCGATGGAACGGGACTACGATTATGCGAGCAAGGTCCGCTTTGCCGATCTGCCCGACCCCGCTTCTATCGGCAAGCAAGCTGCGGAACGTGCAGCGCGCCGGGTCAACCCGAGAAAGGTCAGGAGCCAGACAGTGCCGGTGGTTTTTGATCCAAGGGTTGCCGGCAGCATCATCAACCATCTGATATCGGCGATCACCGGTCCTGCGGTCGCGCGCGGCACGACGTTTTTGAAGGGCAAGCTCGGCGAGGAGGTGTTCGCCAAGGAGATTTCGATCGTCGAGGAGCCGCTTCGGCCCTTTGGCCTCCGTTCGCGCGCGTTCGACGACGAGGGTCTGCCGGCTGCCTCCGGCAAGCTTATCGACGAGGGTGTCCTCACCACCTGGCTGCTGGAATGCGCATCCGCCCGCCAGCTCGGACTGAAGCCTACAGGGCATGCCGGGCGCGGCCCGTCGTCTGCGCCTTCACCTTCGGTAGCCAATGTTCATCTGGAGCCAGGCGTGCTCAGTCAAAAGGACCTGATCGGCACCATCACCGATGGCTTCTACGTCACCGAAATGCTCGGCATGGGGGTGAACGGCGTGACCGGGGATTATAGCCGAGGTGCGGCAGGGTTCTGGATCGAGCAGGGCGAGCTGAGTTTTGCGGTGAGCGAGGTTACGATCGCCGGGTCCTTGCCCGAGATGTTCAGACAGATCACCGCCGCCAACGACCTGGAGCATCGAACCGGTATCGATGCACCGACACTCCGGATCGACGGTCTGACGATCGCCGGCGAATGACTGCCCGGCCAAGCGATACCTGTGACCATGAAGACACACCTCCCGACGACCTGGCTTCGGATCGCAAGTTGTTATCCACAGCGGTCGCAGAGGCAGGTGAGATCGCGCGCCACTATTTTCAGGCTGGTGCAAATTCTTGGTACAAAGGCCCCGGACAGATCGTTACCGAGGCTGACATCGCCATCGACCGACAGCTTCACGATCATCTAATCGGTAATCGGCCGGGCGATGGTTGGATCTCGGAAGAGCGGGAAGACGACGGCTCGCGCAAGCGATGCCGGCGGGTCTGGATCGTTGACCCGATCGACGGCACGCGCTCCTTTGCGGAAGGCGTCGAAGAGTTCACTATCAGCGTCGCCCTAGTGATCGATGGCGAGCCCGCAGCTGCCTCGGTGCTCAACCCGATGACATCGGAACATTTCAAGGCGACCGCCAATGGTGGCGCCACACTTAATGGTGAGCCGCTGGTGCCGAGCGCGCAGGAAACCATAGCTGGCGCTGCCCTTCTGGCGTCTGTGGGAGAGATGAAAAAGCGCCGCTGGCCGGAGGTTATGCCCGATGCCAATTTCACGACCATCGGCTCACTTGCCTACAAGTTGGCCTTGGTCGCCGCCGGGCATTTTTCCGGGCTTGTGTCGCTCCGCTCCTGCCATGATTGGGACATCGCCGCGGCCACCTTGCTGCTCAAGGAATCCGGTGCCTGGCTTGGTGATGGTTCAGGCCATCCCATCAGGCTCAACCAATCAACACTTCGCCACCACGGACTGGTGGCGGCGGGGCGTGAATCCTTGTATAAGGATCTGGCCTGCCTTCTGATGGAAGTTGGCTTAGCTGATAGGTAATGGGGAGTTATCCTCAGGCGACTCGATGGACCGTTGCAGTTTGGCCACAATGAAATCCGAAGTGCAACGATGTGACGATGGAAACCGCTTTAGCGGGAATAGAATGGACCTTGGTCTTGTTGGCATGACATAAGCGGCGGTTCGGGAACACATCCCCCTCTGCCGGCTCTTTGGAGAGAATGTCACGCCCATGACCAGCTTTGAGGAAATGGATGAAATGGGCGAGCCAAAGACCGAAGATCTTATTGCGGAACAAATTCCGCGCCTTCGACGGTATGCTCGCGCACTGATATCCGACCCCGTAAAAGCCGATGATTTGGTCCAGGACACGCTGGTGAGAGCCTTGTCGCGCAGTCATCTTTGGCAGCCCGGCACTGATATCAGAGCATGGATGTTTACGATTTTGCATAACATTCATGTTAATCATCAGCGTCAACGTTATGTCCGTGCCGAGCATCAAGAGCTAGTCGATGACCAACCTGAGATGGCCTCGCCTGCCTCTCAGGACCATCACCTCCAGGTTCGCGATCTTGGACGAGCACTCGAGCTTTTGCCGGAAGCACAGCGGCAGGTCGTGTTGCTCGTCGGTTTGGAGGGGATGAATTACAAAAAAGTCGCTGCCGTCCTCGAGATACCTGTTGGGACAGTCATGTCCCGCCTGCATCGCGGACGCGAGACCTTACGCCGGCTTATGGCGTACGGCCCCGCTTCCGGTGGCAGCCGGGACCTAACGAAGCAAGCATCGCCATGACAACACATATCAATTCCATTGATGAAGACGACTTTCAGGCATTTGTCGACGGCCAGCTGTCGCCGGAAGCCTGCAGGACGGTCATGACCTACCTCGCCGCAAATTCGGAGGAATCCGAGCGGATGAGCGAGTATCATCAGCTTTCGGAAGATCTGCATCAGCAGTTCGATGAAGTGCTGTATGAGCCTCTGCCAAAAAGGCTTCGGGTCGATCATTATCGCCAAAATCGCTCGCTCGGTGAACGAATTCAATCGTGGTTCGATATCGACGTGCAGACCTTCGTGCCGCGGTTTGCTGCGGTTGCCGTCCTGATGACGGCTAGCGCTGGCGCTGGCTGGTGGCTGAAGGCTGACAGCATCGAAAGCAGGCGGGAAACACCGGCGATGAGCTTCGCGCGGCAGGCTGCCAGCGCCCACATGCTGTTCGCCCCCGATCTTCGCTATCCCGTGGAGTTCGGTGCCGATCAGCAGGACAACCTGCTACTTTGGCTGACCGAGCGGATGGGCGAACAGGTGCATGCGCCTTCGCTGCAGGATATCGGCTTCTTACTGGTGGGCGGGCGTCTGCTGCCAGCAGCAGAGCAGGCTGCGGCGCAGCTGATGTATGAGAGTCCCGATAATGATCGGATCACCCTCTACATTCGTGAGCGCTGGCAAGCGGCACTTCCCACCGCCAAGGAAGGTTCGGTGAGCTATTTCGGCGAAGGTGGAACGTCGATGGTCTACTGGATCGAGGGGCCATTCGCCTATGCCTTGATCGGAGAGATGGATCGCGAACAGCTGTTCGCCACAGCCAAAACCATCCGCCAGCAGGTTGAAAGCCCTGGTGTAGCACCGGTAATCGAGCAAACCGCCGATACGGAGAACGACGCGACCTGATCACGCTTGTTCGATAAACAGAATCAAGCTCGGGAGGCATTCCTTCCGAGCTTTTTTCTTTCCAGCGACCAAAGGCCACCTGACTTGTCCAGTTCCGATAAATCCTTGGCCTTGACTTGGCACTTAAGGTCAATGCCAAGCGACGACGGGCCCATTGAATAGTTATAGTCTTACGGGTTTAACCCGGATTAAATGGCCTCTTCCCTGGCCCGTGCGGTCCTGGGATCCGAACTTTGCTGAGACCTCCCGATCGGAGAACAAATCTCAGGGATCGCGTGAATCGGACATTGGCGAAGATCAAACGAGGAAGCGGAAGCGCGTCGCATGACGTCTGCAGCATCGTTTGTCAGGAGCCAGTCACCACAGGCCTAAGCATTACATCTTGAAATCGAGTATGGATTCGATCTGTCATGGGATTCTCCGAGAGCTATGGACTCAAATGAGGCATGCTCATACCGGAAGAGAAGGCTAGAAAACCGGACAGTTGTCGGCTTGGTTAGCATGAATCAGGGCCGGGAAATCACCCCGGCCCTAGTAACGAGGCCCAGTTTTCCAGATCGGCGGCTTCCGATCAGTCCGACTTGCGGACAAAACGGTTCCACCAGCCTCGACGTGGTTCGGCCGGTTTCGAGATGATCGCGGCCTGCTGTATATCGACATCATCTTGGGGGGCGATATCCGGAATAGCCGCGCTCTGATCATGCTGCGGGCGATCTCCGTGATCGACACCTGCACCTGCGAGGTTCATCGCCTCCGAAACCGGGGCTGCCTCACCTGCCATCGCCGGTGAAGATGCCGGCTCGGCTGCGAGGCTGGCGAACTCGGACGGTACGGCAGGCTTTTGCTCCGCCTTGTGAGCGTCGGATTGTTCGTCCATCACTGGCATGATGGTCATCGGCTGAGGGGCAATGCCCGGAGCCAACGTGGTGGCGTCACCTTGCTCCACCGCACCGTTGTTCCCGACAGTTGGCTGCGGAGCACCAGCTGATCTCGATGATCCGCCGCGCCGTCGGCCGCGAGGTGAACCCCGTCGACGGCGACGGCCCGAACGCTGCTTCTCCTCTCCGCCCGCTGTCGATCTATCGCTCTCCGCCTGTTCGTCCCCGGCCGCTTCGACATCTTTGTCGATATCGTCTTCGGCGGTTACCTCTTGGCTAAGTGATCGAGAAGGCGGCTCCGCTGTGGCTTCAGTCGATGACAACACCGTCACTTCCTCGCCTTCACCCGAACGCCGGCGACGACGGCGACGTCGGCGACGCTTGCGTTGGCCATCCTCGTCACCACCTGCCACCGCCTCAGCGTCCGCTGTCGGGCGATCTTCGGCGGGTTCCACACTGCGTTCGTTGCGCTCGTTACGCCCTGTACGCTGACGTGACCGGGATGATGGCTTGCGCCTGGGCTCGTCGGTCACCTCATCTTCGGTTTCCTCAGCCGGAGCCGAAACGGTTTCGATCTCGAAATGGCCGGCGATCAGCTCATGACCAACCTTGACATCGAGTTTGATGCCATAGCGCTGCTCAAGCGATACAACCTGGTCCCGCTTCTGGTTCAGGAGATAGAGAGCCACCGGCACCGGGATGGCCACCGAAAGCGCCGTATGCCCGCCTTTCATACCCTCGACCTCGACCGCACGAAGCACCTGCAGAGCTGAACTTTCTATGGACCGGACGGTGCCAGAGCCGGCACAGGTCGGACAAGGCTGGGTGCTCATTTCGAGAAAGCTTGGACGCAGGCGCTGACGTGAAAGCTCCAGAAGCCCGAAAGCACTGATCCGTCCGAGCTGGATCCTGGCACGGTCAAACCGTAGCGCGTCGCGCAGACGCCGCTCGACGATACGTTGGTTGCGCATCTCGGTCATGTCGATGAAATCGATGACTACCAGGCCGGCAACGTCACGCAGGCGAAGCTGACGCGCGATCTCCTCGGCAGCCTCAGAATTGGTGCGCAGCGCCGTCTCTTCGATGTTGCGCTCACGGGTGGCGCGCCCGGAATTGACGTCGATCGCGGTCAACGCTTCGGTTGGGTTGATCACGATCGAACCACCGGATTTCAGATCGACAGTCGCACTGTGCAACGCATCAAGCTGGGGTTCGATCTGGTAGTGGTGGAAGAGCGGCAACTCCTCCTTATACTGCTTCACTCGTCTGGCTCGCGAAGGCATGAGCATGGTCATGACCTTCCTAGCGGCCTTATAGCCCTCTTCGCCTTCGACCTGGATCTCACCGATATCGCTGTCGTAAATATCGCGAATGGCGCGCTTCACCAGCGCACCCTCTTCGTGGATCGTGCAGGGCGCCACCGACTCCAGGGTGTGGTCGCGAATATCACTCCAAAGCCGGAGCAGATAGTCATAGTCTCGCCGGATTTCGAGCTTGTTGCGGCTCTGGCCTGCCGTGCGGATGATCAGCCCCATGCCCTCGGGCACGTCGAGTTCCTGCGCGACCGCCTTCAGCCTTGCACGATCCTTCACATTGGCGATTTTTCGCGAGATCCCGCCGCCGCGCGCCGTGTTCGGCATCAGAACGCAGTAACGGCCGGCAAGGGAAAGATAAGTGGTGAGCGCCGCCCCTTTGTTGCCGCGTTCTTCCTTGACCACCTGGACCAGGAGGATCTGGCGTCGCTTGATCACTTCCTGGATCTTATAGTTCCGCAGCAATCGCTGACGGAGCTTCGCCTGTTCGGCGAAGACCTCTTCGGCCTCCTCGTCGGCATCGGTGGTGACTGCCTCGGATAAGTCGCCGTCCTCGCTATCACCGCCATCGGCGGGCGCATCACCGTCTGGCGTCTCACCTTCGGCCTTTGCGGCGTCTTCTAGAATTTTGCGGTCTGCTTGAGGAATCTGGTAGTAGTCGGGATGAATCTCGCTAAACGCCAAAAACCCATGACGGTCACCGCCATAATCGACGAAAGCCGCTTGAAGCGACGGTTCGACCCGGGTTACTTTAGCAAGATAGATATTCCCTTTCAGCTGTTTCTTGTTGGAGGATTCGAAGTCAAACTCTTCGAGCTGGCGGTCGTTGACCACCACCACCCGGGTTTCTTCCGGATGCGAGGCGTCGATGAGCATCGATTTGGGCATATAAAAAAAACTCCGTCGACCGGTGGCCCGGCGGCCTGTCCTCAAGGGCGGCGGCCGGGTGGCATCGATCATCATGGGACCACCGGATCGACCTCGCATTCCCGCTCATCGGAGCTGTCGGAACGTCAAAGGGAGCCGGCGTCATCGTTTGGTTGGATAGGTGATGTACCATTTCAGTCCACGCGTCAGCACGTCTCATATCGAGAGAATGCCGAATTTATGATGACCTGCCGATTAAACAGGTAGCGAGCCGATACGTGGCGAGCCCGCAACAGGGCTAACGCAAATTCACATCGATCGGCGACAAACCTTTGTCTCTTAACTATAGTGACTAAGATAGCAGGCTACAATGCGAATATCGTTTTTCGATCTGTCTGACGACAGGATCTCGTATTGATGCTGCAGGCTCGGCGTCATGGGGACAAGAGCCCTTTCCTGGATATGTGACGGCTTTATTGGTGATGCGTTGTTCATCGGAGCGGCGACGAGGATCGATCGGCATAACGCCAATCGAACGTTTTTTTTCGTGGGCAGTTTCGACCTGGCCGTTCCGCCTGGCGTTCTCATGTAGCCTTTTGATGGCCCTCTTGCTTGAGGCTTCACTGCCTGGAGCGGCAGCCGCCTCCACTGTCCGGGATATTACGCTGCTTCCCCATGACAATGGTGTGCGCATTGTGATCGACCTCGGCAGCAAGGTGTCTTTTCAGCATCAAACCTTCGATGGTCCACCTCGCCTCGTGATTGAACTGACGGATGTGTCATGGCAACTCCCGGAGCGACGTGGCGAGCGATCTTATCGGATGGTCCGGGGATTTCAGTTCGGTCGGCGAGAAGACGGCAGGTCGAACTTGATCATCGATATCGACCAACCGTTCGAGATCGAAACGGTGTTCGAACTGCCGCCAAGCGACAGCAGCGGTTATCGGATCGTCACAGATCTCGCTCCCCTGCCCCGCAACGTCAATATGCGCCGCCAGCGCGTACGTTCGAAGGCTTATGCAGCTGAAACGAAGGCCGCTAGCCCGCCCTCTCTCCATCGTCCAGCAGAGCGACCGCAGCCGAACCGACAAAGAAGCAACGGAATTCAGAGGCTGGAGAATGGCATCAGAGCTGGCAGCATCGTGCCCGTCCCCACACAGCGGCCATCGATTCTGCCGCTGAAACGGATAATCGTGGTCGATCCCGGCCATGGCGGCATCGACCCCGGGGCTAGCGGCCGACGTGGCACCTATGAAAAGGATGTCGTTCTGGCCATGGCGCTCGAGATTCGCCGCCAGCTCGTCGATACAGGTCGTTATGACGTCATCCTCACACGCGACGACGACAGTTTCGTTCGCCTGCGCGACCGTCTACAGATCGCGCGCGCCAGCGAAGGCCACCTCTTTCTATCTCTCCATGCCGATAGCCTCGCCAACGACAAGGACGTCCACGGTGCCGCAGTCTACACCCTTTCGAATCAAGCCTCCGGCGAGGAAGCGGAGCGGTTGGCAAGCATTGAAAATCGAGCCGATATCCTGGGTGGCATCGATCTCAGCCACCATGAGCCGCTGATTACCCAGATCCTGATCGATCTCGCCCAGCGGGACGCCAACAGCAAATCGATTAAAGTAGGCGAAATTCTCGTCGACGAACTCGGCAG
>JBPCVQ010000537.1:0-3677 GCA_051010395.1 Geminicoccaceae bacterium
ACTCTGGATGGCGTACATTGACGTTGCAGCGGTCTGGGCCAAGGCTGGAGGACGGGTTCATCGGCAATGAACCTGAGGGCGTCGTCGAGAGAGAGGATGATGCTGCAGAGCGGCAGAACTTCTGCCCATCGGTCCCGATAAGATTATATTGCCTGCCCACCCTCAAAGTCGGCGATCACGGGGCGCTCGCCATAGCCAGCCGTAGCGACTAAAACTCGTTATATCGTGATGAAAAGTCGGCATGGAAAGATCGGCCGCGCGCGCCGGTTATAGGTGACATTTTATTTACTATAGATGCAAATAGCGTGGACAAGGATTTTTGCAGAATTTACAATATAGTAGCGCCATAGAGCTTGCCGTCGAGTGAGCTTGTGTCAAGTATAGTTCAGAATTGAACGGCGCAAGACTGTTTTTAGACAAGTAAGGCACGTTGATCGACCGTTAAAGTTTTCTTTAGCGGGTCAGTCCAGGAGCGAACCAACAGGGAGGGGGAGTTCGGAAATGACTGAATATATAGGTCCCATATCCAAAGAGATAAACAGCCGGGACGATGCCGATCGTCTGGATTCTGAACAACGGCGAAACTTCCTGCGCAACAGTGCACTGTTCAGCGGTGCTGCCCTGGCGGCGGGCGCGTTCAGCCCGGCACCGGCCAGTGCTGCCAAGCTGGGCGTTGCGAAGTCGAACACGGAAATGGGCCGTGAGATCGAGCCCGAAGCCTACGGTATGCCCTCCACGTTCGAGGCTCATGTGAAAAGGCGACGCACCGACGTGCTGAAGAACAAGCAGCACTGGTCGGACTGGAGCATGACTCCTATTCACCAGCAGCCCGGCATTGTGACGCCGAACGGCTTGTTCTATGAGCGCCATCATGCCGGTACGCCGGATATCGATCCGGACGAGCATGCTCTGGTCATCCACGGCATGGTCAAGCAGCCGCTCCAGTTTTTCATGAACGACCTGATGCGTTACCGCGCCATGTCCAAATTCCATTTCATGGAATGCTCCGGCAACACGCTCACCGACTGGCAAAAGGCCCAGGCGACAACCGTTCAGCAATCACACGGTCTGTTGTCCTGCGCCCAGTGGACAGGCGTTCCTTTGTCCGTGCTTCTCGATGAAGCGGGGCTGGAGCCGGGAGCCAAGTGGGTGCTGTTCGAAGGCGCCGACGGGTCGGCTCATGCGCGCTCGATTCCCATCGAGAAATGCATGACGGATACGTTGCTCGCCTACGCCATGAACGGTGAAATGCTGCGGCCCGAGAACGGCTATCCGCTGCGCGCCTTCATGCCGGGCTGGGAAGGCAATGTCTGCGTGAAATGGCTACGCCGAATCAAGGTTGCCGACAAGCCCTGGCATCTGCGCAGTGAGACGGCACGCTATACTGACCCGATGCCGGAGGGCAAATGGCGTCAGTTCAGCATGATCATGGAGTGCAAGTCCGTGATTACGCGTCCGTCCGGCGGCATGATGCTGCAGGGCCCGGGCGCCTATGAGATCGAAGGCTTTGCCTGGTCGGGTAACGGCTCGATAACCGAAGTCGATGTCACGACCGATGGCGGCGTAACGTGGCGTCCGGCCGAAGTCGAGGGCCCGGTCCTGGACCGTTGCCTGACGCGGTTCCGGTACACCTGGGACTGGAAAGGCGGGCCGGCGAAGATCGCCAGCCGTGCCGTCGACAACACCAACTATGTCCAGCCAACCGTCGCCGATATCGCCAGGGAGCGATTCACCGCTGGCTTCGTGCAGCACCACAACGGGATTTTCCCCTGGTCGGTGAGCGAAAACGGGGAGGTCAAAAATGCGATCGCATAGTCCGACGGCGCTGGCCGCAATGGCCCTCCTGGTTTCGGCGACAGTCGCCGGCAAAGCCATGGCGGCGAACTATGGCACGCCAGTCAGCGAGGCCGATCTTGCCACATGGGACATCGACATCTCCACCTCCACAGGTGACGGGCTGCCGGATGGTCAGGGCACGGTCGCCGAAGGCGCTGTGATTTTCGAGGAGAAATGCGTCGCCTGCCATGGTGAAAATGCCGACGGAGGATCGATGTACGGATCCATGGTCGGTGGCATCGGTTCCATGACTGAGCCCAAGCGAAAGCTTACGCCCGGAAGCATGTATCCCTTTGCACCCATTCTCTTCGACTATGTACGCCGGGCCATGCCCATGGATGCACCGCAAAGTCTGACCGACGACGAGGTCTATGCACTGACGGCCTTTATCTACAACCTGAATGGACTTGTCCCCGACGACGCAACGGTCAACGCTGACGCGTTGAAGGCCATAAAAATGTCGAATCGGGACGGATTTACGGTCGACGACCGGCCCGACGTCAGTTCAACGCGATGCATGAATGATTGTCCTCCCCTGGAGCCGATCATCAAGCAATAGAGTTACCTTCCATTCCGTAAGCACCGGCTGATCCCGGCTCGCATGAGCCGGGATCAGATTTGGAGACATGATCTTCGGGCTGGTGCTGTTTGTACTCATTTTTTTACCGCCTGGTGTGGCGGCTATCCACGATATTGCCATCATCGGCGTTCGTCGGTTCTGTCGTAAGCGATTGTTGATTCTCGAACGGCCGAACGCCTCGGTTGTCTGGAGCAAGATCGAACCCTGGCGTCGGTGGAATCGATCTTCGGCGCGAGTTGATACAAGTTCGCCGACGAGCGCTGGAAAATCGATGAGGCTGTGATCAGACCCGCCCTTGAAAAGTAAGCATCCGGCGTGAGCCGCCTGGCGATTGCGCGTTATGTGATGCGTACTGAGCTTATGGATAGTCATAAGTACAGTGCGCAAGTTTGTCGTCTTGATGTTGTTGATACTGGGCGTCGTCGTCGCTGGAGCTTTGAGGAGAAGCTTCGGATTGTCGAGGAGAGCCATCAAGGTCATCGGCAAGCCTCATCAACGGCGCGTCGTCATGGGATATCGAGCTCGCTGCTATTTTCTTGGCGCCGAGCATTCCGAGACGGGTGTCTTGGTGGTGCCGAGATCCCGGATCTGGTGCCGGCGGTCGTTTTGCCTGATCCTGGTTCGCGGCCCCAGTCTCTGGCTGGCAAGCCTGGTGGCGACGGTCGGATGGAGATTGTGGTCGGTGATGATCGTCGTGTGATCGTCAATGCCGATGTCGATGGTCCGGCGCTGGCTCGGGTGCTGAAGGTTCTTGGTCGTCGATGATCCCGATACCGTCGGGTGTTCGCGTCTACCTTTCAACAGGCGTTACCGATATGCGCCGGGGCATGCCCGGGTTGTCGCTGCAGGTTCAGCAAGCGCTTGGTCGTGATCCGCACGGCGGCGATCTTTATGTTTTCAGGGGCCGTAAAGGCGATTTTATCAAGATCCTTTGGCATGATGGACTTGGCATATCGCTTTATGCCAAACGGCTTGAGAGGGGTCGTTTCATCTGGCCGTCGCCGGCCGATGGGGTGGTATCGATTTCGGCGGCCCAGCTTGGTTATCTGCTTGAAGGGATTGACTGGCGGCACCCGCAGCACACTTGGCGGCCAGCTGCGGCCGGTTGACTCACCCCCAGCATCGAGCGCTGCCAATCCCGTCATGATGTGGTGTAATTCTCGGCATGACGGGCCCCGATCTTGAGATAGAGAGACTGAAGGCAGCGCTGGCCACAGAGCGTGCGGCGCGTCTTGTTGCTGAGGCCAAGGCTTCGAGCATC
>JBPCVQ010000538.1:0-2599 GCA_051010395.1 Geminicoccaceae bacterium
GATCCCGACTATCTCGCCCGGTTCGACAGCTTCCTGAAGTTGGCGGAGGCGGACTTTGGCACCAAGCTCAAGAGCAAGGTCAACGAGCGGCGCCAGGTCGCCACGCTCAATGAGCGCTGGGAGAACAACCCCGCTGGCAACCAGGCAATCAAGTCGGTGGCGATCCTGGGCGGCGATGCCTACCGCTCGCGTGGACCACTCGATTTCGTGAGCTATCAGGACGCGGTGCGGATCTATGGCGCGAACACGTCGGGCGAGGTCGCCGCCTATACCAAGGTCGGAACTCAGATTGGATTCTTCCCTTTCCCCTCAGAAGATCTGACTTCGACCCTGCAATTCGAGATCATCTCCTATGTCCGGCCTGATCCGCTCTTGCTGGACGCTGACAACAACGAGGTTCTGACCAACTACCCCGGAGTCTACCTCTGGGGCACACTTCTGCAGACCGCGGACTACTACGGGCGCACGGAGGACAAGGTGAAGTGGGGAGAGAGCTACCTTGCGGCGATCGCCGACGCCAACCAGGAGCAGGCTGGCTCGTATAGCGATATTTTGCTGGTGAGGGCTAGCTGATGCCTGGTGGGCGGTTCCCTTGGCCCATGGGGGCGCGGGCTGGCGGGCCGCTTCTTGGCCCCAAGAACGGGGGCGAAGCCTACGCCGCGAATTCTGTTTTATTTGACGGCACTACTGATTATCTGGAGCGCGGCGCGGATCTTACCGGGTCGGTTGATACAAACACCCTAACTTTTAGCGTTTGGCTGAATTATACGACTACGTCTGGGGTGAATATTATTCACTTAGGCGCAGCTTCGGAGCAAGATGGCTGGCGTATGTTGTCTTCAGGAAGTCAGCTGTTAATAAGCGGAAGGAATTCGTCTAATATTGTGGTTGTTGGGTTTAATCCAGCTATTAATTTTAATGACGGAGCTTGGCACCATTTCATGGGATCGTTCACCCTAAGCAGTACATCATTGCGCCATTTTTACATTGACGGGGCAAACGCCGAGCCTCCTGGGTCGTGGACTACATACACAGATGATACAATGGATTTGACTAGGACTAACCATTTTATAGGTTCGAGGGATGCTGGGGCAACCAAATATCCTGGCGATATGTCGGATTTAATGATTTGGTTCGGTACGTTCGTTGATTTGTCGATCCTGCCAAACCGCGAGCTTTTCATCAAAGATGGCAAGCCGGTTAATCCAGATATATCAACGGCTTCGTTGGGAACCCCGATCATAAAGATGACCGGCCCGACAGACGATTGGCATACCAACAAGGGGTCCGGCGGGGGCTTCATCGAGAATGGAGCCCTTACAGACGGGAACCTCCCCGTCGAGCTATGAAAGGATTTTTTTGTGTTTGATGTGAGGGACTTCGGGGCGATTGGCGACAATTCTACGGATGACACGGAGGCATTCACAGCGGCGTTGGACGCGGCAGAGGCTCAGGCGAACGGGTCAAGACCCTATGGGAGTGTGGTCAGTGTCCCAGAGGGAGAGTATTTTGTGGATCAGATCAGGATGAGGTCTCAGGTAACGCTGGCGGGCTATGGACCATCGACCATCATCCGAAAAAACTCCGGCATCGCTACCCCGTTGGTGGTACTGGACAAAGACACGACGAACTTCACCGTTCTTCGGGATCTGCGGCTTAGGGGCAACCGATACGGCGGCGGCGGCCAGGGTGTCGCACATGGCATTTTCTACCAGAATTCAGAGGATGGAAACGAGATCAAGCAGGCCGAAAGGTTCGCATTCCATGCCGATGGGCAGCACAGGATCTCGAACGTCACTGTAGATGCGGTTGACGGCAACGGCGTCCACATCTTTGCTCGAGAGACGCACATTGATCACTGCCTGATAGGGGATATAACGAAGAACGGGCTGGTTCTTGACGGATCCGATAATTGGGTAACGAACACGTCGATAAATTGGACAGGGCACAGCGGCGTTGTGGTCAATGGTGGCAACAACTACCTGTCAGGGGTCAAGTGCTGGTATATCGGAACAGACACGTCTTATGAAGAAGCCGACGCTTTCTTAATAGTGGCGAGCCGCCAGACACTTACAGGCTGCATGGCTCAAGACATTAGTCGTTATGGTCTAAACTTGAAGGGGGCAGACAATTGCATAGTCAGCTCCATGATGCTAGATAATATCGGCAATTTTCATGTTTCCCAGAATCAGGGCTTTGATCATCCCCCCTTGTCTGGGGCGGTAATGCTGTTCAAGCAGTCTGGGCTCACAACTTACAACAGTATCAGTGTTGCGTTAGCTCAGCGGAGCGCCAACTTAACAAATATCAATGCCTTTGTGCATTTTGGTGATGGCTCACAAAATAATTCTGCTACTATATCAGGTGACTATGGCGCGAATACTTTGACCAATCAGCCTATCACCAGATCTGGTGATATCTCCGCTTACAACAACTTTGCAATTGTCAACGGTCGAGTTGCGTAAGGGCTAGTCATGGCGTTCCAAGATCAGAACCCCAACGAGACGATTTACACCGACGAAGCCACGGGCTCCGCCGCTCAGGCGACCACGGCCAAGCTACGGATTCAAATCCAGGGCGTCACGATTGGCGAGGACAC
>JBPCVQ010000539.1:0-5551 GCA_051010395.1 Geminicoccaceae bacterium
ATATAGCACAAACCTATATGAAGCATTTCTCTGATCCAGATAACAATAACAACCTTCATATCTACAGTAAGAATCCAAGACGATACTTCAGAACAAAAACAAAAAATGTTTGTTCTGAGGAAAATTGGGGCACAAATCCATATTTTAAAAATAAAAGAGCAATAGAATTATATCTTAATTCGATTGAGCCATATTGGAATGCATGTGTAGATAATATAATTAATTTGCAAAATGATAAAATGGCTAAAGTCATTTTATCTGGATACATCGCCGTTTTAGCAGCTTGCACTCCAGCTTCTGTAAGAATAGGAGCAGATTGGCATTCTAAAGTGATCGAACACATCTTAATGATGCTAATCAGACAGAAACAAGAAAACCCAGGCAGCCTGCCCGATTTACCGCCCCTACCCGAAAATTTGGAAAAATTCATCGACAAAGGAAACCTTTTGAAAGCAAAAATTGATCCAAAATATTCCCATGCCGTGGGCATCTCTTTGCTGAATAGTACTCATTGGAATATCTATAAATCAGATTGGCTCATTCTAATAAATGATACTGACAACTTGTTCCTGACAAGTGATTTTCCAGTGACGTATTATTATCCAGATCAAAATTCCCAGCTTCCCTATCGGTTCGTTCCAATATCACCCCGTATCGGTATGCTCATAACACCAAACCTTAAAGAAGAAGATCATAATGTACCGCGCACAGAATTGGAATCTTGGCCTGAAACTGAAGTACAGTTTAGTGAAATTAAACCCAAATACCCAAAAATTTTTAACACCCTAACAGTTAAGAGTGCTGAGCGATTTGTAATTTCTTCTCAAAAGAAGGAATGGATTTCTCAATTAGTGGAAAAATATAAAGATTGGCGGATGGAAGATGATACTGTGAAAATACCCACCAGCCAGTCAGGAACTTACTTTATGTCGAGGCGACGCCCACGTGCTGTCATTGAAGAGAAAACTGCGGCAACGACGCTATAAATGCAATTGGATAGATTCGATAATCGATTTTCAAAAACAGCCGTTTTCGAACGTAGAAGGAATGTCACCGCTTTCTGCGCTCTTTTGAAGCTCATCTCCCCCCCGCCAAAACCACAGAGGTTCTGGAACGCTTTTGACACTTCTGAGCTCTACGCCCTCACTCCGTCACGATCGGGACATCCGGATAGAACGCCCGGAACGCGAAGGCGAAGTCCACGGTATAGACCGCGTCCACCCAATTCCCATCCGCCGTCTTCTCCTCGACCACGACGTTGCCGACGTCCAGGCCCTGGGCGATGGCGCTTCTGTCCAAGGCTGAGGCCTGGCCTTCTTCCCAGCGTATACGGCACGTATCGCTGATCAGGATCTCGCCTTTTTCCTTCACCAGATCGAGGGACCAGGCTTTGTCGCCGACCCTGACGACACGCGCGAGCGGTGCGACCTGCGTTGGTAGCGGGCCGTTGTACAAAAAAGGTTTTTCCAGGCTGTCATAGCCGACATAGGGGGTGATGCCGTAGGCGCGCATGACTTCGTCGTTGGGCACCAGGACCCAGCCGCCACCGGCGTCGATCTTCGCGGCGCGTTGCTTGAAATTCGCGTAGCTTTCGAGCCTCGCCGGGATCGTTTCCAGCATCGTCCCCGTCATCTCGCCGACGATCGCCTCGCCGGTGAACTGCTGCCACCAGCTTTCGGTCTGGCGGTCATACATGACGAGATCCGAGTTCCGAAGCTTCCCCGTCGTTCCGAAATCAAACACCGCATCGCCGCGTCGGCGATTGAAGACGATGCCGGTGTTGCAGAGGGGGCAGAAGGTGACGGCGATGGGGGTGTTGCCGATCTGGTCGTTGACGATCTCGTGCCAGATCAGGAGGCGGATCGGGTAGGCGCGAGCATTGCCGTCGATGATCACGCCGATCACCGGCTCGATGTCGGGCATATCCACCTCGACCGCGCGCGAAAAGACGGGATCGTCGATCGGCGGAATGCCGTCCTTGGGCGGGCCGCCGTCCTTGATCTCATCGAAGCTGATGGTCGTCTGGTCGAAATCGGTTTCCGGCCATTCCTCGACCCAGAGCCCAGGATCGTTACCTTCTATCGCCGGCGCGGCCGGTGCGGTGACGATCAAGCAGGCTAACCCGGCTGCCAGAAGCCTCAACATACGCAAGGTCTCTCTCCCCAATGTCGACCAGTTTTGCGGCCGATCATGGCGGGTCGCCTCGGCCCTGTCCATCAACGCCTGGTCACAGTCGAGTGACGCCAGCAGCGGCCCGCTGCCAGGTGACGCCGACAGCCCTCCACTGCTATATAGCCAAGTCAAGCCTGCGGTCGCCGACCGCTTGGAGGGGTGATGAGCGTTTTTTGGGTTTTGGCGTTGATCGGCATGGTGGCGACGCTGCTGGTGCTGGTCGTCGGTCTCGCCGGCTTTTTTCAGGGCGGCGAGTTCAATCGGAAATATGGCAACAAGCTGATGCGCGCCCGCGTCACGCTGCAGTTCGTCACCATCGTCCTCATCCTCCTCGCCGTCCTCTCCGGCGCCTAGGTGGCAGCGCCACCTGCTTTACAAGAATTCTGAACCTGGAAGGCACCGAGCCATGGTCCAACTCACGAAGATCTACACCAAGGGCGGAGACGGCGGCAAAACCTCGCTTGGCAACGGCTCGCGCGTCGCGAAGCACGACCTCCGCGTCGCAGCCTATGGCACGGTGGACGAGGCAAATGCGGCGATTGGTCTCGCAAGGCTGGAGGCCGACACGCTTGCGGACGGCATGTTGGGACGCATCCAGAACGACATGTTCGATCTCGGCGCCGACCTCTGCCGTCCGATGCCGGATGTCGGCGAGGATGATGCGCTGCGCATTCAGCCCTCCCAGGTGCAGCGCCTGGAAAACGAGATCGACGGCATGAATGCCATGCTGGCACCGCTGAACTCGTTCATTCTTCCAGGGGGAACGCCGACGGCTGCGGCTCTGCATGTGGCCCGGACGGTGGTGCGCCGCGCCGAGCGGCTCACGGTCCAGCTCGCCGCGGAGGCGACAATAAGCGCGATCACGATCGAGTATCTGAACCGGTTGTCCGACCATCTCTTCGTCCTCGCGCGCTACGTCAACGATCAGGGCAAGGCCGACGTGCTCTGGGTGCCGGGCGCAAATCGGTGACGTTTTTATCAAAATGACTTGAAACCCTTTCGACTAAAGCGCTAGTGCATGCAGTGATGTCATGTAATTGACAAAAAATGGGGCCGCTCCTATTTTTTGTGCGATGCAACAAAGCCTCCCTTGCATCTACTTTTCCGCGCATGGGTTTGCAGGGGTGGCGAAGATCTCGAAGGGGTATTGATCAGTCATGAAGGTGCTCGTGCCGGTCAAGCGGGTCGTCGACTACAACGTCAAGATCCGGGTCAAGGCCGATGGTTCAGGCGTGGATGTCGCCAATGTGAAAATGTCGATGAACCCCTTCGACGAGATCGCCAATGAAGAGGCGATCCGCCTGAAAGAAGCCGGCAAGGCCGAGGAGGTGATCGCCGTCTCGCTCGGACCCACCAAGTGCCAGGAGACGCTGCGCACCGCCCTTGCCATGGGGGCAGATCGCGCCATCCACGTCGAGACCGATGCGGAACTGCAGCCGCTCGCGGTCGCCAAGCTCCTGAAAGCGGTGGTCGAAAAGGAAGAGCCTGGTCTCGTTATCCTCGGCAAGCAGGCGATCGACGACGACAGCAACCAGACGGGCCAGATGCTGGCGGCATTGCTCGGCTGGTCGCAAGGGACGTTCGCGTCGAAACTCGACTTGCAGGACGATCACATCGCCGTCACGCGGGAAATCGACACCGGCCTCGAAAACATCAAGATCAAGACGCCGGCGATCATATCGGCCGACCTCCGTCTGAACGAGCCGCGCTATGCCTCGCTGCCCAACATCATGAAGGCGAAGAAGAAGCCGCTCGACGTGATGACGCCCGACGAGCTCGGCATCGATATCGAGCCGCGCCTCACCTACCTCTCGGTCGAAGAGCCCGCGAAGCGCCAGGCGGGTGTGAAGGTGGCGGATGTCGCCGAGCTGGTCTCGAAGCTGAAAAACGAAGCGAAGGTGATCTGATGAGCGTTCTGGTTCTTGCTGAGCACGACGACAACGAGCTGGCGCCGGCAACGCTGCATGCGGTAACGGCCGCCGCAGCCCTCGGCGAGGAAATTCACCTGCTGGTGGCAGGAAAAGATTGCGGGGCGGTTGCCGAAGCCGCCGCTAAAATCCAGGGCGCCTCCAAGGTCATCCACGTCGAGCATGACGCTTACGCCAAGCCGCTCGCCGAAGACTTCTCGTTGCTGCTGCAGGCCATGGCCGGGGACTACTCAGCACTTCTCGCCGCTTCCACCACCATGGGCAAGAACGTGATGCCCAGACTGGCGGCGTTGCTCGATATTGCTCAGCTCTCGGACATCGTCGAGGTCGTGAGCGCCGATACCTTCAAACGCTACATCTACGCCGGCAATGCGCTCGCCACGGTGAAGACATCAGACGCCAGGAAAGTGATTACCGTGCGCACCACGGCGTTCGAGCCCGCGGCTGCCGAAGGCGGCAGTGCCTCGGTCGATACGGTCGCCGCCGTCGATCCTGCGGGTCTCTCCGAATTCGTCGGCCGGGAGGTCAGCGGCAGTGAGCGTCCGGAACTGACATCCGCCGGCATCGTCGTTTCCGGCGGTCGCGGCATGGGATCGGGCGAAAACTTCCAGATCATCGAGGCGCTTGCCGACGAGCTGGGTGCTGCCGTCGGCGCCTCTCGTGCCGCCGTCGATGCCGGCTATGTGCCGAACGAATACCAAGTCGGCCAGACCGGCAAGATCGTGGCGCCCGAACTTTACGTCGCGGTCGGCATCTCTGGCGCCATCCAGCACCTTGCCGGCATGAAGGACAGCAAGGTAATCGTGGCCATCAACAAGGATGAGGAGGCGCCGATTTTCCAGGTCGCCGACTACGGCCTCGTCGCCGATCTGTTCAAGGCGGTGCCTGAGCTGACCGAGGAGCTCAAGAAAGCAAGCTGATGCATTTTTGGACGTCGGCGAAAGCAGAATGGAATCGGGGGCAAGCATGAGTAGCGAGGGCGACCAGCAAGAGGTGCCGGCGATCGAGAAGATCGGGGTGATAGGCGCTGGCCAGATGGGCAGCGGCATCATCCAGGTTCTGTCCCTTGCCGGCTATGACGTCGTGCTCCTCGACATCAAACAGGAAGCCATCGATCGTGCGCTGGAGCGGGTCGAAGCACTCACCGAGCGCCAGGTCGACAAGGGCGCTCTTGATGGCGGCGAGCGCAAGACAGCTCTCGGCCGCATCAAAACCGGCACCGATTTTTCCCTGCTCGCCGATTGCCAGCTGATCATCGAAGCGGCCACCGAGAATGAAGGCGTCAAGCGCGACATCCTGAACAAGGTCGTGGAGCATGCGCCGAAAGGCGCGCTGATCGCCTCCAACACCTCGTCGATCTCGATCACGCGCCTCGCCGCCGCGACCGATCGGCCGGAACGCTTCATCGGCATGCACTTCATGAACCCGGTGCCCGCCATGAAGCTGGTGGA
>JBPCVQ010000540.1:0-6219 GCA_051010395.1 Geminicoccaceae bacterium
TGATCGCGAGATTGAGCATCACATAGGCGCCGTAGAAGGCGAGATGACCGTGGGCTGCGGTGATCTGGGTCCCGTGGGTGTAGTAGTTGATCGGCGAAAGCGTGTGCATGAAGCCCCAGACGCCGGCGCCGAAGAACGCGACCGTCGGGCAGCCGAGGCACCAGAGCAGAGCCGCCTTGTTGGGGTGATTGCGATGGCTCTTGTAGACCAGGTAGAAGGCCCACATCACCAAGGCGAGAAACGGCAGGATTTCCAAGGCCGAGAACAGGCTGCCGATCCACTGCCAATAGCCGGGCGCGCCGATCCAATAATAGTGATGGCCGGTGCCGAGAAGGCCGGTGAACAAGGCGAGGCCGACAATCACATAGAGCCATTTTTCGATGATCTCACGATCGACGCCGGTGACCTTGATCAGGAGAAAGGCGAGGATGCCGGCCATGATCAGCTCCCACACGCCCTCGACCCAGATATGCACCACCCACCACCAGTACATCTTGTCGAGCACCAGGTTGGACGGATTGTAGAAGGCGAACAGGAAGAAGATGGCAGCCCCCCAAAGGCCAAGCAGCAGCACCTGCGCGGTGGCGGTCTTCCGGCCCTTCAAGAGCGTCATGCTGACATTGAACAGGAACATCAGGACCGAGATGGTGATCATCACCTTGACCCAGGTCGGCTGCTCCAGGAATTCGCGGCCTTCATGGATGCGGAAGAGATAGCCGACCACGGCAGCAGCGCCTGCGAGGAGCAGGACCCAGAACTGCGCCTGGGCGAGCCGGACGCTGTAAAGTTCCTGCTCGGTCTCCTCGGGAATGAGGTAATAGGTGCCGCCAAAAAAGCCGAGCAGCAGCCAGACCACCAACGCATTGGTGTGGATCATGCGCAGGATGTTGAAAGGGAGAAGTTCCGAGAGGAAGTTCGGATAGACGTAGACCAGTCCCGCGATCACACCGAACAGCACCTGGGCAAGAAACAGCCCCATCGCACCCGCAAAGAAGAGCCAGGCAACTTTCTGAGATTCATAACGCATCAATCGGACCCCTCATTAAGGCTCGTCATTCCTACGACCTGTCCAGCCTGCCTCGGCTACGTTCAGCCTAACCCCGCCGGGGTTAGCCGGCGTCGTTGGGCGGCCAGCCCTGGGTGTCGATCCGGCTGGTCCATTCCAGAAAATCGACGAGGTCGTTCAGCTCTTGATCGGAGAGATTGAAGTTCGGCATCTGGCGTCTTCCTTCGATGCCTGATGGCATGGATTCCATCCAGGCGATCAAGGATTCTCGAGCACCTTCGGCATCATCCGGGCCGCCATAGCGCACCCAGACATTGCCGAGCTCAGGCGCGAAATAGGCACCCTCACCGAGAATGGTGTGACAGTTGATGCAGGCGTGCTTTTCCCAGACCCGCTTGCCGCGCTCGACGCCCTCGGTCAGCCCGGCGCTGTCGGTCGACGACGAGAGAGCGTAATAATGGCTGTGGGCTACAAGCGCGATGAACACCACCATGAAGAAAATCGAGCCGCCATAGAAAATATTGCGCGCCTGCGCCCTTGTCAGTCCGTCACCCATCGCCTCAACCCTCAGCCCCTTGCCGCACCAAGTTGCGTTCTCGCCGATCTTAAGGCCGACGCTAGCTATAGGCGTGGGCGGGCGTCCTTGACCGTGGTCAAGGCGCATGGCGAGGCTCTGCTCGACGTTCAACCGATAATCAGGAGACACACCTTGGCCGCAAACGTCGAAGCGTCATCGGGAAATGTGCTGTCATTCCAGGCCCCTCATCCGTTCGCCGCATTTTTGAGGACAGTCGGGCGGGGTTCCAATGTCGGGAGGCCATTGGATGAGGCCGAGGCCGAGGCTGCCTTCGACATGATCCTCAACAATCAGCTTGAGCCCATCCAGCTCGGCGCGTTTCTCCTGGTGCTGCGCTACCGCACCGAAGCCCCGAGCGAACTCGCCGGCTTCGTTCGTGCTGCGCGCAAGAGCTTTGTCACCGCTTCCAGCGATTTGGACGGTGTCGATCTGGATTGGCCCTCCTATGCCGACCGCCACAAGCAACTTCCCTATTTCGTGCTCGCGGCGAAGCTCTTGGCAGGCGCCGGTGTGCGCATTCTCATGCACGGAATCGAAGGCGAAGGCCCGGCGACCACCCGTGCAGCGGTCGAAGCTCTCAGCCTACCGATGGCCACCGGCTTCGAGGAGGCTGCAGAGGCAATCGATCACGCAAGCTTTGCCTACCTGCCGCTCGAGAGTTTCTGCCCGAGGCTCGCATGCTTGTTCGACCTCCGACCGACGCTTGGCCTGCGCACCCCCATCAACTCCCTGGCAAGAGAGCTCAACCCCGCAAGAGCGCCGGCGCAGATCCAAGGCGTGTTCCATCCTACTTACCTGCCGCTTCATGCCGAAACCACGCTTCTCCTTGGCCAGCCCCATGCGGTTATCTTCAAAGGCGGCGGCGGTGAAGGCCAGCGCAATCCCGACAAGCCCTGCCGTACCGTGACCATCTCGGTCGGACGGCAGCACGAGTTGGAATGGCCGGCCCTGCAAGACGGTGAAGGCTATCCTTGGAGAAAAGAACCGCTAGACGTCGCGCGTCTTGCTGCGCTCTGGGCAGGGGATTGGGGAGATCCTGCACCGGTCGACGCTGTCATCGGCACCACCGCGATGGCTCTTCTAGTGCTCGGTCGCGCAAGCTGTCCGGATGAAGCGGAGGCAAGCGCCCGTGATCTGTGGGCGAAGCGCGATCGATTGTTGGCCCCACCCAAGGCTTGAGCCGGACGACTAGGGACGCGAATTAGATCCAGGATCGTTCGACATGACACCTGAACTTCTCGCCCAAATCGATCAGCGCGTGCCGCGCTATACCAGCTATCCGACGGTACCGCATTTTCAACCCGGTGGTGCCAATCGCTACGGCGAATGCTGCAGGCTCTTCCCACGGGATTGCCGGTATCGCTTTATGTCCATGTGCCCTGGATGAGGCGGCATCAAAAGCTGATCGACGAAAGAGCGTTGCCGGACGCTGTGATGCGCTGGACGCAGTTCGAGCATGCGAGCACTTGCTTGGGTGCTGCAGGCTATCAGCCGATCGGGGTCGATCATTTCGCCAAACCGGATGACCCACTGACGCGCGCGCAATCGCGCGGCGTGCTTCGGCGTAATTTTCAAGGTTACACGGTCGATGCCACTGACGCCTTGATCGGCCTCGGTCCATCCGCGATCGGTGCCTTGCCGGAGGCTTATGTGCAAAACCAGACGCCCCTGCATGCCTGGCGCGACGCCGTTAACGAGAGCCGTTTTGCAATCGCCCACTGTCTCGTTCTGGACGATGAGGATCGGCTGCGCCACGCGGTGATCGAACGGCTGATGTGCGATCTCAAGGTCGATCTCGCCGCAAGCGTCACCGCGTTCGATCGAGGTGCCGATCATTTCGCCGGCGAGATCGAGCGCCTCGACAAGCTCGCCAGCGATGGCATCATCGAACGCGACGGCATGACCATCAAGGTGCCGGAGCCGGCGCGACCGCTGGTGAGAATAGCCGCTGCCGTCTTCGAAAAACGAGCCTGGAAATCCAGGAGTTTGCGGACCCTTGTCGGTATGTTTTGAGAAAGGCTGCGCGGCGAACATCTAGGCGATAGTCGATGATGTGACCGGCAAGCCGGTCAGTGCCGCGTCAACCTGCGCCATCAACAGATCGGTGATGCCTGGATCGACGCCGATCGGGCCGGTGTAGACAGCGTCCGGACCGGCCTCGCCAAGGATCGCCGGAATGTCCTCTTCGCCATGCTCGCCGCGATCGATAAACAACCCAACCACCACATGGCAAGCGCTCCTTGCAGCGATGACTTCCTTCAATGTCGGGGACTGGTCTAGGAAGCCGGTGCGGACTGTGGCAAAGGTTTTTCGTGCCGCTATGGTCTCGACGTGATCGAAGGCGCTCTTGCCGGAGTTGGGATCGCGGCGGGTGCCGTGGGCGGCGATCAGGAGGTCCGTCTCGGCAAGCGGCCAGTCCCTCTCGTGGCATGCCTTCTTCGCCGTTTCGACGATCGTGTAGGCCAAGCCTGGGTTAACACCGAGCGGGGCAGCTGCCGTGAAAGAGCGAAGTGTCGGGATGATGGGTTCGAGTCGCCGCTTCATCGCTTTCAACGTGTAGCCGTCCGCCATCAGCAGCGGCGCCAGTATCACATCTCGACCAGCGAGATCGACCGCGACATCGCCAAGTTCCGGCATTCCCTTCAGACAGGCAACGCGCACATCTTCGAACCGGCCGCTTGAAGCAATATGTTTGGCATGCGCGACGGCGCCGCCAGCTTGGCCGCGAATGCCGTGCACGGCAACCACCAGCGCCAAGTTACCGCCAGCCGGCGTCCGGCTAGTGGCTGGTGCCTTCATCGCGGTTGATCTTGTTCCCGACATTGTACTTCCCCGAAGGCTTGACCATGGGCAGGCGTTTGACCTCTTCGAGGGTCTCGGTGTCGTAGACGATGACCGCACCCTCCATGTCCCAGATGCTGAGCAGTGCGTACTGGCCGTCGCGGGTGAACTCGACATGAGCAGCGGTTTTTCCGGGCTCCGGACGCAGCGTCTCAGTGATCTCCAACGTTTCCTTGTCGATGACGTGAACGACGTCCTTGTTCGGGCCGAAGAACACGTCGACGAAGGCATAGGGGCTCGCTTTGTGACTTCTCATGAAAAAGCCCGGTCCCTCGGTTTCGATTTTCTTGATCACCTTCCAGTCCGCCATGTCGATCACGCTGACCGCACTTTCTTTCAAATGCGGGGTCGCCATGATGCGCTTGCCCCACCAGTCCCAGCTGATGCCGGAGCCGAGATGGGGCAGGCCCGGAAGCGGCAGCTCAGCGATCTCGCGGCGCACGTCGAGTTGCACCACCACGCCGCGGCCGCCATCGCGCGCGGAGCCGATGACGTGGCGGTAGCTCTGATCGAAGAAGAAATCATCAAGCGGCTCTTTCAGTTCGGTTCTGCGTATAGGAAACCGACCGCCGGCGGCGGCTTCGACCATGCCGGTTTCGTGGCTGTGGACGAAACTTCCAAAGCCTTCCGGCGGCGGGGCGGCATAGGAGACTTCCCAAAGTTCTGGGATGTCTTTTAGCGCTACGACGAAGCTATCCCTGGGGGCGGCCTGATAGACGGCGCTGACCCTCGAGCTTGTTTCACCGCGAAGGTCCATCGTCTCGATGACATCGAGCGGTGCGAGCGTCGCCGCGTCCAGGAAAACCAGGCTGTGGGGCAGGTAGTTGGCGACCGCGAGTACGCTGCCGTCGGCGGAGATCGCAATGTTGCGCGTGTTGATCCCGGCACGCACTTCGGCGACCACTTCCAGCCCCCAGAGGTCGTAGCGGGTGATCCAGCCGTCGCGCGAGGCGAAGTGGACGAAGCGGCCGTCGGGGGAGAATTTCGGGCCGCCATGCAAGGCGTAGCGTGAGGGAAAGCGGGTGATCGGTTCGAAGCGATCGCCATCGAGAATGGTGACGTGATGATCACCGCTTTCGACCACCACGAACAGGTTCATCAAATCGCCGTCATGGACGGGTGCGGCTACCAGCCGCTGGGGTTCTTTTACGATCTCGCGTGTTGCCTCGATGGCCGCCATGTCAAGCGTTGGCATCTCGGGCAAGGGCTCGAAAACCAGGGCGGTCAGTGCCTCGATTTGCTGGTCGTCGAGCACATCGCCGAAGGCGGGCATTTGCGTTTGCGCGCGGCCATCGGCGATGGTTGCCGTAGCCTTCTCCGGCTTCAAACGTCTCAAGCTTTCCGGGATCAGCGCCGGGCCGGTGCCGCCGAGGCGGTCGGTGCCGTGGCATTCGGCGCAGTGCTCGGCGTAGAGATCGGCTACCTCCTCCGCGTTTGCCGAGGCGAGCGCAGGCAAAAGGGCCAGGGCGGCAAGGCTAAGCCGACAGGATGGCATCGGCGGCTTCCTTGGCGGTCTTTTCGGCCTTTTTCGAGTAGGGCGTAACTTCCATGCGTGGCCCCGACGTGACGCCGATCTCCGCGTCGGTGAGGTAGCAGGCAGGATCTTCCGCCCAGGGATCACCGCTGATCTGCATGGCGCGCACGCGGGTGTTGCCGCCGCAAATCGCGAAGTGGCGGCACGCCCCGCAGCGACCCGAGATTTTTCGCGGTTTCACCTTGAGGCCGGCCATGATCGGATCGGAGGTGTCCTGCCAGATCTCGGAGAAGGGACGCTCCTTGACGTTGCCGAGATTGT
>JBPCVQ010000541.1:0-28944 GCA_051010395.1 Geminicoccaceae bacterium
GTAGACCGTGGTCACGCCGATGCGTTTGTGCAGCGCGCTGATTTCGGCACGCATGTGAACCCTGAGCTTGGCATCGAGATTGGAGAGTGGTTCGTCCATCAAGAAAGCTTGTGGCTCGCGCACGATCGCACGCCCCAAGGCGACCCGCTGGCGCTGGCCACCGGACAAAGCCCGTGGTTTTCGATCCAGCAAATGGGAGACGCCGAGCATCTTGCTGGCAATCTCGACACGGCTGTTGATATCGGCCTTGCTCATGCCGCGCATCTTCAAGCCGAACCCGATATTCTGACGCACGGTCAGATGCGGGTAGAGCGCATAGTTTTGAAAGACCATCGCGATATCCCGGTCGCCGGGTGCAAAGTCGGTGACATCGCGATCACCCAAAAGGATCCGCCCTCCCGACGCCGGCTCTAGCCCGGCAAGGATCTTGAGCATGGTCGACTTGCCGCAGCCGGACGGGCCGACCAGAACCACGAACTCACCGTCTTCGATCTGCAGGGAGAAGGGCTGCAGAACTTCGAGGTCGCCGTAGTTTTTGTGAACATTGTCGATGACGATGCGTGCCATGGCTTATTTCTCCGCGCCCGCGGTCAGGCCGCCGACCAGATAGCGCTCCAGGAAGAGATAGATGAGCATGATCGGGATCGCGACGAACACGGCGGCGGCGGAAATCTCGTTCCAGTCCGTCGTGTATTCGCCACGCATCGTGGCGATGCCCAGATTGGCCGTCCAGTTATCCTGGGTGTTCACCAGGAAGGTGCGCGCATAGGCGTAATCCGCCCAGCTGAGCACGAAGGCGTAGAGGGCGGTTGCCGCAAGCCCCGGCGCCGACACCGGCAGGATAACCCGCCACATAGCGCCCAAAGGCGAGCAGCCGTCGACCATCGCAGCCTGCTCAAGCTCGCGCGGGATGGTGTCGAAATAGCCCTTCAGCATCCAGGTCGTGAACGGGATGATCAAGGTCGCGTGCGCCAGGACCAGCGTCCAGAGCGAGCCCATCATGCCGAGCTGGCTGAAGAGGGCGAATAACGGGATGACCAGGAGGGTCGCCGGCAGCATCTTGGCTGTCAGGATGAAGAGCCCGAGTGATTGCCCGCCGCGCACGCGGAATCTCGACAGGGCATAACCGGCGAGGATGGAGACGATCATCGAAAGAACCACCGAACCGACCGCGGCGATCGTCGAGTTGACCAGCCACAGCGCGATCGGGCGTTCCGACCAGACCTTGCCGAAGATCTGCCATTGAGGCTCGATTGGCCAGAAGCTTGGCGGCAGGCCGGAAAGTTCAACCGTCGTCGAAAGGGCGGTGACGAACAGCCAGTAGATCGGGAACAGGATGATGGCGAGGGTTGCGAGAAGGGTCGCAGCGAGCAGCGTGGATTGGAGGGCCGTGCGTTTCATCTGTGCCGCACCCTCAATATATGGCCTTGGATTGCCGGCCGAGCATGGCAAGGCTGGCAACGACGCAGATCACCAGCGTGACGACGCCGACGGCGGACGCATAGCCGAACTTGAAGAAGCCGAAGGCCTGATCATAGGTCATGATCGACAGCGTCTGGGTCGTCTTGAGCGGACCGCCGTCCGTCAGGACCTTGATGATCGAAAAGTCGCGAAAAACCCAAAGCATGACCAGCACCACCGTCACGCCGAGGACAGGCATCAGGCTGGGAAGGGTGATCCAACGGAAGCGCTGGATCGCGCTGGCGCCATCCACCTTGGCCGCGGCATAAAAATCGGACGGGATCGATTGCAGTCCGGCCAGCGTCATGATCGAGACGAAGGGAAAACCCTTCCAGATCATGGTGAGCGACAGCGCCCAGAAGGCGGCACCGGGCGTCGAAACCCAGGCGACCATCTCGTTGGTCAAGCCAAGCTTGATCAGAAGCCAGCTCATCAGGCCGAAAGAGCTATCGAAGATCCAGGCGAAGATGACCACGGCAATGACCTCGGGAACCGCCCAGGGCAGCGCCATCGCGACGCGCGCGATCGCACGGCCGGGAAAATGCTGGTTGACCAGGAGTGCTGTGGAGACACCGACGACGAGCGCCCCGATGGTGACGGTGACGACGAGCTTGGCCGTCACCCAGCAGGCCATCCAGAATTCCGATGAGGCGAAGAGCTTTTCATAGTTCTTGAAGGTGAAGGGTTTTCGCGTTTCGCCGATGCGCGGCAGTTTGACGTCCTGGAGAGAGAGGTCGATCGAGACCACCAGAGGGTAGGCGATGATCAGCAGCACCATCAAAACAGCCGGCGCCAGCAACAGATAACCCAGAATGTGCTGACGGCTGGGGCGTGCCAGATCGAATCTTCTGAGACGTTTGACACCTTCCGTCTGACCAGCTGCTGCGGAGTCTGCTTCCAAGATCGCCATAACATCCCCCCGTCGATGGGGCTGACCCCTTATTCAGGATCAGCCCCACACGGTTTTAGCGATCAGCCGTTCTGGATCTCGACGGCGCGCGCCTGCATCACCTTGACCACATCGGCAGGATCGAGATCTTCGATCAGCATGCGCAGGACCTCTTCCTGGATCATCTTGCCGAACTCTCCGTACTGGATCTCGAGCCCGGTCGGAATCCGATCCACGCCTGCGGCCGCTGCCGCCTTTTGCGTGTCGACGATGATCTGGAAGTGGGGTACATCGGCCTCAACGCCGGAGACATCGGCATCAGGGCTTGGCGGGGTGTTGCCGGCGACCGTCGCATAGGTGCGCTGGAACTCAGCCGACATGGCGATTTTAATGAATTCCCAGACGAGTTCCTTTTGCTCATCCGAGATGTCGCTTGCCATGCCGATGACGTTGGACGAGCCGCCGACCGGCGGATCGAACGGCGGGTAGGCGACCTCGAGCGTATCGGCCGCGGCACCTTCCTTCATCGTGCCGTAGAGCCAGGGGCCATCGAGGCGCATGGCGATCTTACCATCGGCAAAGAGTTTTCGGACATCGCCTGCCGACATGTCGCGTGGCGTCAGGCCCTCCTGATAGACGGTCTTCCAGCGCTGCAGGCCTTCAATCATCTCCGGCGTGTCGATGGTGACGTTGCCGTCCCTGTCGGTCCAGTAGGCGCCGGCATCGAGGACGTAGTTCAGCATCTCGGTCAGGAACTGGCCCGCACCGCCCTTGGTCTCATGTCCGGTACCGAACTGGTCGGTGATGCCGTCACCGTTCAGATCCTTGGTGGTTTTGCGCGCGGCTTCGAGGAACTCCTGGTAATTGGTCGGCACCTCGACGCCGGCCTCGGCCAGGATCTCGGGATTATAAGCCATCATGAAACCGAAATAGAGCAGCATGACGCAGACGGTCTCGTCGTTCCAGCGGCAGGTGCCTTGCCCTGCCCAGCCGTCCATGCTGATGCCGTCCCGCTCCAGCCAGGGATCGAGATTTTCCATCCAGCCGTTCTCGGCGAAGTTCTGATATTCGAATGACGCCAAATGGACGATGTGCGGCGGCTGCCCGCCGGCGAACAGCGTGGTCATGGTATCGGCGTAGCTCGCGCGCTCGACCTTGGTGAATTCGACGCTGACGCCAGGATGCTCTTCCTCGAATTTGGCAATCGCCGCCTTCCACCAATCGCCCATGCCGCCGTCGTCGACCTGCCAGGAAACGAACTTCAACGTCTCCGCTGACGCGGTCAGTGCGGTGGTCGCCAGCAGCCCGCCGGTTAGAGCCGCAGCCAGGGTTGTCTTGAGCAAGGATTTCATCTTGGTTTGGCCTCCCGTTTTTTTGGTTTAGAGGGGTGTCAACAATCCAAGGGTTTCCTCGGATGGCTCGACGCCGAGGCCGGGACCGTCCGGCGGCGTGTAGCGACCGGACGCGCAGTCCATGTTACCCTGGATCAGACGGCGGTTCGGCTCGAAGATCGAATGCTGGAACTCATGCATGCTCACCGCGGGCAAGACAGTGCAGGCCTGCAGACTTGCTGCCAGGAAGATGCCGGCGCCGATCGTGGCATGAGGGATCACCTCGATGCCGTGCTGTTCGGCAAGGCGGCCGATGCGCATGAAATTGGTGATGCCTTTGTGGCCCATCTCCGGCTGAACGATGGCAATTTCGCACCGGCCCATTCGATGGAGCATGTCGTAGTGGGTGCGCCATTCTTCGCCGACGGCAATCGGCACCTTCGCATATCGACAGACCGCTTCGAGATCTGCGATCTCCTCGGTGCGCACGGGGGCTTCGGCGAACCAAAGCCCATGTGGCTCCATGGCGCGAATGAGGGCCAGCGCTTCGTCCGCCGTCTGGTTCCAATGGAGATCGGCGGCGATGCGCACCTCGGAGCCGAGCACTTCGCGCAGGGCGGTGAGTTCGGCTGCGGGGCCTTGATCGGCCATTGGCGTTGCGAATTTGAAAGCGCTGAAGCCCTTCGCCTGCCAAGCCTTTGCGAGCGCCACACGATCTTCCAGCGTTTTCTCGGGCAGGCCGGAGACATAGGCTGGGATGGTGTCGTGCAGCCCGCCCCCCAAAAGTTCGCGGATCGATTGTCCAGCAAGTCGCGCCGCGACATCCCAAAGTGCGATGTCGATGGCGGCGAGAGCGTCGACATAGAACCCTCCGGTGTAGCCGCGCACACGCATGAGATCGTAAAGATCGTCGTAGATCGCCGAGGGGTCGGTGGGATCGCGCCCCATGGTGAAGTCTGCGAGCAGATCACCGATAAGGGCGCCAACGGCGCCGGGGGCCACCAGGCCATAAGTCTCCCCCCAACCGATTACGCCATCCCTCGTTTCGATCCGGACCAGCACCGAACGGTCGAACACGGGATAGACCGTGCGATTGCCCTTGCGCACGAAATAGCCCTTGGCGTTGGGGATCTCGCCATCACGGGCCGCTCCAAGATAGGGCTCTTCACGCGGCAGGGTTAGCGCGAAGGGTTGGACTGAGGCGATGACGTCGCTCATACGGCGCCGGCTCCGACCGTTTCGGCATTGTCGATCAGACCAAGCTCGAAAAGGTTCCGGTCGATGTCCAAAAGGGCGAGCTCGTCGAGCTCCGGGGTTGGCGCGCGCACCTCTACATTCTCCAGGATGCCGCGTCGGATCAGGACATGCTTGGTCAGCCGCATGCGGTAAACGGCCTGCAGCGTCAAAAGCGGCAGCGTGCGCACATAGAGATCGCGGGCCTTTCCGCGCTGTCCCTCTCTCCAGGCCCGATCGAGGGCAACGTGGAGATCGGCGATTTCGACCGCCGGCATGGCAGCGCAGGCGCCGCGCTCATATTCGTCGAGGATGTAGCGTGCGCCGCCGCCACCGATAACGCCTTGCAGCGAAGGCGGACGTTTGGCCATGATCCGCGAGATCGCTGGCCCAGCGGGAAGCGTTTCCTCCTTCACATAAGCGATTTGCGCTATGCGTTCGGCGATCTGCAAAATCGTGTCAGGGCTTAGATCTGATCCACGCGGTGCCGGCGCGTTTTGCAGGATGATACGCATGTCCGGGAGAGCCAAGGCAATCTCTCCCAAGAATGCGGCGACGTGCTCGAGTTCGTTGCCGAGATGCAAGGGGGGCTGAACCATCAGATAGCCCACACCCAAAGCCATCGCCGCTCGGCCATGCGTGATGACGTCACCGGCTTCTTTGGCACTTCCGCCGGCGACGACCGGCACCTTTCCGTCGACCTCCCGGACCACGGCGGTCAACAGCAGGGAGCGCTCATCCGCGGTGAGCTCGCTGACCTCGCTGGCAAATCCTGGAAAGACGATCCCATCGACACCGGCCGAAAGCGCGAAAGCCGCCACCCGCTGCATGGCTGACATATCGATAGCCCCATCGACCGAGAACGGCGTTGGCAAGACGGGAAGCATACCGGTCAGCATTGGCATTTAAAGGTCCATTTTATGATACTATAGTTTCATAAAATGAGACTAATTCAAATGCAGCTCAAAAACAAGCCAAAAGAAGCTCGTGAACAGGCAAGGGATGAAGATGATCGCGAGCCTGTTGATGATGGCGACCGCTGCTTTGTTTCTGGTCGAAGCGGTTATCGGCGCGGTGCGTGGCGCTCGGGCGGAAGGCGAGGGCCTGCTCGATCCGGTCATGAAATGACCGGGATGATCTGGCTTCTCCTTGTCATTCTGGCGATCCAGCCCGCCGGATGCGTGAAATCATTCGCCAAGCCTGCGCTGAACTCGGCATCGAGATCATTAGGGGCTATGTCTCAGCCACCAGCGACAGCATCACCGATGACTTGGTACTTCAGTAGCTCGCCAATCACGTGAATGTACCTAGCGACGTCAATCGGTAGTCCTTCAGTGGTGCATCCGATCATCAACCATGGTCCAAGACCTACCCGACAGAGCCAGCGGATTGTATTATCTTCTCAAACAACATTGAGCAGGGGGGCGGGATGAAGAGAATTCTAGCAGTTGCGGTGACCGTAGTTACCTTGAGTGCGGCCGCGGAAGCTAAAGACTTGAGCCTCGCCTACTTCATGGGTCCGAAGCATCCGATGAATGCCGGGCTGATGACGCCCTTTGGCGAGCAGCTGGCCGAGGCGACAGGCGATGCGCTCACGGTTCAACAGTTCCCCGGCGGTGCGCTGAATTCGGTTCCGCCCAAGCAGTATTCGATCTTGCTCGACGGCGTCGCGGACATCGTGTTTGCGCTCCCGGGCTACACGGCGGACGCGTTCCCCAAGACTAATGTCGTCGGATTGCCGGGTGTGTGCGACAGCGCGCTCGAATGCTCCGAAGCGCTCCAGCGTGCAAGGCCGGAGCTTGAGAAGGAATATGACGCCAAGGTCCTGGCAATCTGGGCCAATGCGCCGCCCGTGCTGATCACCAAGGACAAGCCGGTGACCAAGCTTTCAGACCTTGAGGGGCTGAAGGTGCGGGTGACTTCGAAAGGTGATGTGCCCTTCGTCGAGGCGCTTGGTGCGTCCGCCGTCGCGCAGCCGGTCAACGTCATCAATCAGAACCTCGCCAACGGCGTGATCGACGCCATCATGATCGACCCATCGGCGATCGGTTCCTTCAAACTGTACGAGCCGGCAAACTATGTGACGCCATGGTTCCCAGGTTCAGGTTCAGCCTTTGTTCTGCTGATGAACGAGGATGCCTATGACGGCCTGTCCGATGAGGAGAAGGCTGCTGTCGACCAGGTGTCGGGCGCCGACCTGTCGCTCAATGCCGGCAGCGCCTATGACGCGGTGGCGAGCAAGGGGCTGAGCGTGGCCGAGGCCAATGGGGTCGAGATTGTGGATTGGGATGAGGGCGAAAGGGACAAAGTTCAAACAGCGATCGATGCTGCCATGGCGTCCATGGCTGCCATCAGCGTCGGTGACAGCACGATCAGTGAGGTGATGGCGCTGATGAGGGGTGAGTAGCCAGCCTTCCTTTCTTGTACGGTTGGAGATGTCGCTCGGTCGGTTGACCGGCCTTTTGGCCATTCTCGGATCGATCGGCATTGCCGCCTTACTGATGGTCACCGTCATCGCGGTCGTCTGGCGCTATGTGCTCAAAAATCCAATCTTCGGTATCGGCGACCTCTCGGTCTTGCTCTTAAGTCTGGTGGCCGCAGGTGCCGTCGCCTACGGCACCGGGACCGGCGCCCATGTCAGTGTCGATGTCATCAAAAGGGTCGCCGGCAGCACCATCACGCGCTGGACTGATGCCTTGATGCGCCTATTGGCCGCCTCGACCTCTGCGCTCGCATCCTTTGCGCTATTCGACCGTGCCTGTGGCATCGAGAAGGCATGCATCACCGAAAATCTGAGCGTTGAGCATCAGCCCTTCTACTATGTCCTGAGCGTGGCCATGGCGGCGATGGCGTTGAGCTACGCGCTGCAGTTCCTCATCGGCCTTTTACATGGGGCCGACGTCGATCCCAATGAGATCAGTGATTGATGGACGGGGCAACGATTGCTGCCTTGGGCTTTGCAGCCCTCTTTCTTCTGCTTTTCATTCGGATGCCGGTCGGCCTCGCCATGATGCTCGTGGGCACGGTCGGCATCGCTGTCATCCGCCCGCAGGCGGCCCTGCCGAAATTGGCGGGCGAGATTTTTGGTGAGGCCACCAGCTACCCGCTCACCATCATTCCGCTCTTCGTGCTCATGGGCAATCTGGCCGGTGTTTCCGGCATGAGCCGCGATCTCTATGCCGCCGCCAATGCATGGCTTGGCCACCTCAAAGGCGGTCTCGCCTCGGCGACCGTGGTCGGCTGTGCAGGATTTTCAGCACTCTCCGGATCGTCTCTTGCAGCCGCGCTCACCATGGGCCGGGTGAGCCTCCCCGAGATGAAGCGCTTCCACTATGATGACGGGCTCGCAACGGGGGCCGTGGCGGCCGGCGGCACGCTCGGCATCCTCATTCCGCCGTCCGCAGGATTCGTGATCTACGCGATCCTGACGGAGCAAAGCATCGGGCAGCTCTTTCTTGCGGGCGTCTTGCCAGGCATCCTGCTGACCCTCTTGTTCATCCTCACGATCTGGCTGGTGGTCAGCCGCGATCCGGACAAGGCGCCCCAATCCACGGCGGTCATTCCGCTTGCCGATCGTCTACGGGCGCTCGGCCGCGCCGGCTGGATCATCGGGATCATCATCCTCACGATCGGCGGCATTTACGGCGGCGTGTTCTCCGCGGTCGAGGCCGCAGGGATTGGCGCCGCCCTTGCATTTCTGGTCGCCCTGTTTCGGAAGAGTTTGAGCTTTCAGAATCTGCGTGACGTATTCTTGGCGACGCTCAGCTCCTCCGGCACGCTTTTTCTCATCCTGTTCGGCGCCTTCGTCTTCAAATCCTTCGTCGGCTTCACCGGCATCGCGTTTTCCATGTCGGAATGGGTTGAGGCGCAGGACTTCGGCGGCATGCAAATCGTGCTCGCTTTCCTCGCCATGTTCATCCTTTTGGGCACCTTCATGGAAGGGTTCGCCATTCTGGTGCTGACCGTGCCGCTGATCCAGCCGATCATCGAGCCGCTCGGGATCGATCTCATATGGTTCGGCGTGCTGACCGTGATCGCTCTCGAGATGGGCCTGATCTCGCCACCGGTCGGCATCAATGTCTTCGTGGTGAAAGGCATCGCCAAAGATGTGCCGCTCGGCACCATCTTTCGCGGCATCTGGCCCTTCTGGTTCGCGATGCTGGCGACACTGATCTTGATCGTGCTGATGCCGAAGATCGCCTTGTTCCTGCCGACCACGATGTTCGGTTGAGGGGGCTCTGCCAATCAGCTCAGTCGGGTTTCGCCCTCAGATTGACATTTATCCAAGGATCGCAATAACATTAGTATACAAATGATTATACAAAATCCGCAGGGACATCAGTGGATTATTTCGCACCAACAGACCTGCAAGATGCACTGAATGTTTTGGCGGAAACCGATGTCACTGTTCTTGCTGGAGGCACCGACTTTTATCCGGGATTGAAAGCCAGCGCGCCGAAAACCTCGTTGCTGGATGTGACCCGGATTGGGGCCCTTTCTGGAATCAGCCAGTCGGATGGGCGTTGCCGGATTGGCGCCGCCACGCGCTGGAGCGATATCGTTGCTGCGGATTTGCCAGCCAGCTTCGACGGCCTGAAAGCTGCAGCGCGCACTGTTGGCAGCGTTCAGATCCAGAATGCCGGAACC
Organism: Geminicoccaceae bacterium; assembly: GCA_051010395.1. GTDB lineage: Bacteria > Pseudomonadota > Alphaproteobacteria > Geminicoccales > Geminicoccaceae > JANQPX01. The sequence goes on from JBPCVQ010000541.1 coordinate 9,562, forward strand.
ATTGCCGGGAATATCTGCAACGCCTCCCCGGCCGCGGATGGCGTTCCGCCCCTCTTGACCTTGGGAGCTGAAGTCGAGCTCTGCAGCAGAGGCGGTACGCGCATTTTGGCGTTGGAGGACTTTCTTCGAGGCGTGCGTCGGACGGAAAGGCGCGCTGACGAGCTGGTGACGGCGATCTATCTGCAAGAGCCCCCGGCACATACGCGATCAGCCTTCGAAAAGCTGGGCAGTCGGACGTATCTGGTGATCTCGATTTCCATGGTTGCCGTGATCTTGGGGCAGGATGATGAAGGGCTGATCGATTTCACACGGATTGCGGTTGGTGCCTGCTCACCCGTCGCCATGCGGCTGAAAGCTCTGGAGACGGAAATTATCGGACGTCGCCCTCGGGATGTGGTGGTGACGAAGGCTCATCTTGCCGACCTCTCGCCCATCGACGACGTCCGTGGCAATGCTGACTACAGACTGGCGGCGGTAAGCGAGCAATGCTTGCGCGCCATTCGATATGCTGGCGGCGTCCATGGATAAGCCCGCATCCTGCCATGCCGTAAAATTCGTCTTGAACGGGCGGACCGTCGCCGTCTCACTAAGTCCTGGCGAGCGCCTTTCGGATGTCTTGCGGGAAAAGCTCCGGGCCCGCGATGTCAAAGTCGGCTGCAATGCCGGCGATTGCGGAGCCTGCACGGTGCTGGTTGAAGGCGCGCCGGTTTGCGCATGCTTGATGTCCGCCCATCAGGTCGACGGGAAATCGGTCGCCACCTTGCAAGGGCTGACCGAAACGGACCCCTACGCCAAGCGATTGATCGAGAGTTTTCAGGCTCACGGTGCTGCGCAATGCGGCATCTGCACGCCGGGCATGATGATGTCGGCAGCCCCTCTCTTGCGCAGGACATCCGAGCCGACAGAGCAGCAGGTCAAGGATGCCTTGGGCGGTGTGCTCTGCCGCTGCACCGGATATCGAAAAATTATCGATGCGGTGCGCGCCGTCCCTTCAATGGCAAGCCCTCATGCCATCGGCCATGCTGGCGACTCCCTTCAGCGGGTCGACGGCCATGACAAGGTTACCGGTGTCGAGGCTTTTGGCGACGACATAGCCCCACCCGGTACCCTGGTGATCAAGGTGATCCGCTCTCCCTATCCCCGTGCGCGTTTTGCCATCGGGGATGTCGACGGCTTTCTAGCCGAGAGGCCCTGGGTCGAGGCTACTCTCAGCGCTGAGGACATTCCCGGCCAAAATGCCTTCGGCGTGATCCCCGGCTTCATCGATCAGCCGGTCTTCGCCGAAAGCGAAACCCGTTACAGGGGTGAGGCTGTCGCCGCTGTTATCGGCAAGCCGGATGATATGCTGGCGTTTGATCAGCAGGAATTTCCCATCACCTGGGAGCCACTTGCCGACACGCAATCCGTGCATGACGCCCGGAAATCCGATGCGGCAAAGCTGCATCCCGGCCGTGACGGCAATCTGATGTGCGGTGGATTTGTGCAATGCGGTGATGCCAGGTCGGCGCTAGATGCTGCCGCCGCGGTGGTCGAAGGGCGTTTTCGAAGCGGTTTCGTCGAACATGCCTATATCGAGCCCGAGGCCGGCTTCGCAGAATTGAAAGACGGCCGGATCGAGGTTCATGCCTGTACCCAGGCGCCGATGATGGACCTCGAAGGCCTGGAACGCATTCTCTGCTGGGATCGAAAGAATATTCGCGTAGTGCCCACCGGCACTGGCGGCGGCTTCGGGTCCAAACTGGATCTGTCGGTGCAGCCATTCCTGGCGCTGGCGGCCTTGAAAACAGGAAAGCCGGTGCGCTTGACCTACAGCCGAACCGAATCGATGCAAGCCACGACCAAGCGCCATCCATCCGACATCCGGCTTAAGATCGGAGCCACCGCGGACGGCCTTCTGTGCGGCTTCGACTTTTTCGGTGTCTTCAACACCGGCGCCTATGCAAGCTGGGGACCGACAGTCGCCAACCGGGTGCCCGTCCATGCGTCTGGACCTTATCGGATCGCGGACTATCGCGCTAAATCAGAGGCCGTTCATACACACTGCCCGCCGGCTGGAGCCTTTCGCGGGTTTGGCGTGCCGCAATCAGCCATTGCGCAGGAATGCCTGTTTGATGAGCTTGCCGACAAGCTGTCGATGGACCGGCTGGCGTTCCGGATCGCCAATGCGCTGGACAATGGTGCTGAGACCGTCTGCGGACAGGTGTTCGAGCAAGGTGTGGGGATCAAGGCCTGCCTGGAGAGCTTGCGTCCCGCGTGGCAGGCGGAAAGGGAAGCTGCTGCGCGGTTCAACGGCGAAAACACCGTCTGCAAGCGCGGCGTCGGCGTTGCGGCAGGCTGGTACGGTTGTGGCAACACGTCCTTGCCCAATCCGTCGACGATCAAATGCGGTGTCCGCACCGACGGCAGGGTGGTTCTGCATCAAGGTGCCGTGGATATCGGTCAGGGATCGAACACGGTCATCACCCAGTTGTTTGCGACGGCATTGGGTATCCCTGCGGCACAGGTCAGCCAGATCGGCGCGGATACCGATGTCACACCGGATGCAGGAAAAACCTCGGCCTCTCGACAGACATTCGTCTCGGGCAATGCAGCGCGCCTTTCAGGTGAGGCCTTGCGCAGAGCCGTGTTGGAGCGGGTCAATGCCGGTCAGGATGCGACGCTCGCATTCGGTGATGGTATCATCACGATCGATGATGGACGCGAACGCCATCGATTGGACCTGACGGCGCTCGAAGCTAACGACGAAGGCTATGTTCTCGCAGCCGAAGAAACCTACGATCCGCCTGTGAAGCCGCTGGATGAGAATGGCCAAGGCCATCCTTATGCACAATTCGGCTATGCCGCCCACCTGGCTGTGGTTGACGTGGATACGGCCCTCGGCACGGTGACGCCGGTCAAGATCGTCGCCGCCCATGACGTTGGCAAGGCGGTGAACCCGATGCTGGTCGAAGGCCAGATCCATGGCGGGGTTGCCCAAGGTCTGGGCATGGCGTTGATGGAGGAATACATCCCGGGACGGACTGAAAACCTGCACGATTATCTCATCCCGACCATTGGGGATGTCCCCGAGATCGAGACATTGATCATCGAAGATCCGGACGCTCATGGACCCTACGGCGCCAAAGGGCTGGGCGAGCATGTCCTGATCCCGACCGCACCGGCAATCCTGAATGCCATCCATGATGCCTCTGGCGTGAGGATCACGGAAATTCCGGCCACGCCATCGCGTGTGCTGGCTGCATGGCGAAGGAAAACAGATGCCAGCTGATCGACAGGTTCCCGAAAAGATCCGGTGCGATGCCTGCCCGGTCATGTGCTATATCGCCGACGGCAAGGCAGGCGCCTGCGATCGTTACGCCAACCATGGGGGCGATCTGGTCCGGCTGGATCCACTGACGGTCATCGAGAAAAGCCCGAGCAAGGTCGTGCCATTTCTGCATGGCGGGGACAGCGCCGACTGGGATGGCGACATTGTTCAAGGAGGGCGTTCCTTCGTCACGGCGGTGGGGGCCGGCACGACCTATCCCGATTATAAGCCAGCGCCTTTCATCGTCAGCCAGGATGTGGACGGCGTCGATATGGTGACGGTCGTCACCGAAGGCATCTTCAGCTATTGCGGCGTCAAGGTAAAAATCGATACGGACAGGCATATCGGTCACGAGCGGGATGTCGTCCGCGTCGATGATGAACCGATCGGCCATGTCATGACCAGCGAGTATGGCTCCAAGATGCTCTCGCTTGGCGGCGTCGAGCACCTGACCGGCGGCAGCAAGAAGGAAGGCAGGGTAACCTGCGACTCGCTCCTCAGGCTCAGCAATCGCGAGCCGGTCGAGATGACGATTGGTGAGGAAGACGCCTCGACCACGGTCGTCGTCGAGGCGGGCAAGCCGCCGGTGATCAACGGTGAGCCCGAAAAGCTCATGCGGGTCGGCTGCGGGTCGGCGACGATCGGCATGTTCGCCAAGCAGTGGATCGATCATGTGGACGATGTCGTGGTCGTGGACGATCATATCACCGGCGTCTTGTCCGAGCACGAGGCCGGCAAGCAGCTGGATGTCCTGCCGACCGGGATCAAGATGACAGGCCGGCGATCGACGCCCGGGCGTTATTTCCAGGTGGCCGAGCCCGGCACGGGCTGGGGGGGCACCGATATCGAAGACCCCCTGACGATACTTGGCCCTTTCAATCCCAAAGTCGCGCGGCCCGGACTTCGCTTGCTGATGGTGTCGACGACCGGCGAGCAGTATGCCTATTTCGAGCTGGATAGCGATCTCTCGCCAGTGCCGGCTCCTTGCCCGGCTCCCTTGAAGGCGTCTGCAGAACTGATCGCCGAGAATTGCGAGCCCTCCACCTGCTCGGTCTTGTTCGTGGCGGGAGCGGGCGGCTCCCTTCGGGCCGGTGTGACGGAGAACCCCGTGCGTTTGACCCGGTCCGTCAAGGATGCCCTCACTTATGTGTCCTGCGGCGGCGCCGAAACCTATATCTGGCCGGGCGGCGGCATCACGGTCATGGTCGATGTGTTGGCAATGCCGAGTGGCTCCTTCGGCTATGTGCCCACACCCGCCCTCGTCGCCCCCATCGAATTCACCATGCGGCTCTCGGATTACGCCAAGCTTGGCGGGCATCTGAGCAATGTGCGTCCGGTGGATGAAGTCGTGACGCCGGACATCCGCCGGGTATCGGACCTTCCTAACCGGTCGGACCCCATGGACCGAAGCCACTATAGCTGGCCGCCGAAAGGGCAGCGCTGATATGGGCCCTTCGGCCGCCCTTCTTGCCTGTGGCAAGCGCCTGCATCTGCAGCACGGCCCTATCGATCTGATCATCGGAGCCGATGGCGACCGGAATGCGGCGTTCTCCGCCGCCGAAGACCGATTTCAGACCGTCTTGGCCGAGTTGATGGCGGAACGGCCTTTGCTGCAGAGGCCGGTTACACCAGGACAAGCAGCGCCGAATGGCGAGACGGCCAGCCTGATGCATGCCGCCGTTCGCCCGTTCGCGGAGGTGTTCGTAACCCCCATGGCGGCGGTTGCCGGCGCCGTTGCGGAGACGGTCCTGAAGGCCATGGTCGAGGCGACGCCCCTTCGCCGCGCCTATGTCAATAATGGCGGTGACATTGCCCTGCACCTTGAAGGCGATGCCCGGTTCACCATCAGCATGGTGGGTCTGGACGGCGCCAATCAGGGAAAAGTCGGCATCACGGGCCATGATGGGATCGGCGGCATCGCCACAAGCGGGCATGGCGGTCGCAGCCTCTCGATGGGGTTGGCTGACAGCGTCACCGCGCTTGCGAGAACCGCGGCCAAGGCTGACGCCGCGGCCACGTTGATCGCCAATCACGTCGATTGTCCCGGCCATCCGGCTATTCGACGTGCGAAGGCCAACACGGTTCGTGACGATAGCGATCTCGGTGATCGCCTCGTGACCGTTCATCGGGGGCGACTGCCTTTGCCCGATGTCATTACAGCGCTCGCCAATGGAAACCGGTTTGCCGATCGTCTGAGAGCCTCAGGCCACATCCACGCCGCCGCCCTCTTTTTGCAAGATCGATCAGCACTGTCTGGCGATCTCCATCTTCTTTCGAAACAAGAAAACAGGACCCCTGTTCATGTCTGAAGTCGTCGTAAGAAAGCGTTTGTCATGCTGTGAGGAGATCTTTCATGAAGGCGGGCCGATCAGCGATACCCCCCTTCGACGGGCATCGGTCCTGGCGATCGTGAAAAACCCGTTCGCCGGCAGGTACGAGCCTGACATTCAATGGTTCATGGAAGACCTGAAGCCGCTGGGACTGGAGATGGCGGAAGCGCTGATCGACATTCTCGGCGGTGCTGACCATGTCGAGGGCTACGGCAAGGGCGCTTTGATCGGCGCCGCCGGCGAGTTGGAGCATGGGGCACTTTGGCATGCCCCCGGCGGCTATGCGATGCGTCAGCTCCTGGGAACGGCCAATGCGATCGTGCCTTCTTCCAAGAAGGTTGGTGGTGTCGGCGCGATCCTGGATGTCCCGATCACCCATATCAATGCATCCTATGTGCGCAGCCATTTCGATTCGATGGAAGTCGGCTGCAATGATGCGCCGCGTGCCGATGAGATGGCCCTGGCGCTGGTCATGACGACCGGATCGCGCGTTCATTCTCGCTCTGGCGGGCTGGAGGCCCGGGACATCAAAGGGGAAGACGGGCTTCGTTGATGCGACCACGTGCGGAAGGGATCCGGATGACCTTGTTGAATGCGAGACTACGGAAGACAGCCGTTTGGGTCGAAGAGACCCGTCAGGAACTGGGCCGGGCGATCTCGCCCCCGACGCGCAAAGCCGTGGCAGTTGCCGTCATGGAAAACCCGTTTGCGAACCATTATCGAGATGATCTCTCGGTGCTGATGGAGGCGGGCGCCGAACTCGGGGCTTTCTTGGGGGAGAAATGCGTCGACGCCCTTGGAATCACAGCTGATCAGGCTGAAAGTTACGGCAAATCGGCCATGGTCGGCGAAAACGGCGAACTCGAGCATGCCGCCGCCATTTTGCATCCCAAATTGGGCGCTCCCTTGCGCAAGGCCGTCGAAAAGGGCGCTGCCCTCGTTCCTTCCTCCAAGAAAATGGGAAGTCCAGGCCAGGTGCTGGACGTGCCTCTCGGCCACAAAGACGCCGCCTATGTCCGCTCTCATTTCGATGGGATCGAAGTCCACTTGAACGATGCGCCGCGCGCCAACGAAATTCTGGTGGCTGTCGCCGTCACGGATTCGGGTCGGCCTTTGCCGCGCGTTGGCGGCCTGACCCATGAGGCGGCGGAAGGCAAGGACGGCTTGCGCTAGTGGCATGACCACTAGCACGCCATCACCGGGTGGACGGAAAAATAGATAAGAGAAAAGCAAGGACCGAAGCCAGGCCCTATCAACTCGATGATCAGGTCGGCTATTTGCTGCGTTTGGCGAACCAGCGTCACACCAGCATTTTCGTATCCCGATCCGCTCACAATCTTACGGCAACGCAGTTCTCGGCGATCGTAAGGCTGGCCGAAATCGGCTCCTGTTCGCAAAATCAACTGGGTCGCCTGGTGGGCATGGATATCGCGACCATCAAAGGCGTCGTCGATCGTCTCATTCAAAAGAACTGGGTCGAGGTCAAGCCGGACATGCAGGACAGGCGCCGATCGGTGATTTCATTGACCACGGCAGGTCAAGACATGGTCGATGACCTCAAAGAAACCGGCCATGCGATCACAGACGAAACACTTGCGCCCCTGTCGCCGCCCGACAGAGAGACCTTGATCAGAATTCTCCGCCTGATTTCCTAGTGGTGTGACCACATCATTCAGTTTCCACCTTTTTCGAAGAAAGAACCAAGAAATTCAACGGTATGCGGAACTTCGTCGGGTTTTTCTCGGAGACAACATGTTGGCGGATTAGTTATCGAATCTTCCGCTTAAGGTCCCCGCCGTGGCCGTGCCGCTAGACTGATAGATAGGCATCGCGGACCTCTGGCTGGCGGTCCAGCTCGGCAAAGGTTCCATCGAATTTCTTGGTGCCGCTCTCGACGATGATCGCCCGTTCCGCGACGATCCGGGCGAAATGCAGGTTTTGCTCGGAGATGATCACGGGCAGGCCTTCGGCTTTTAGGCGCAGGATCGTGTCGGCCATCTGTTCGACGATCACCGGTGCTATGCCTTCGGAAGGCTCGTCCAGAAGGAGAAGCCGCGGATTGCCCATCAGCGTTCGGGCGATGGTCAGCATTTGCTGCTCGCCGCCGGAGAGTTCCTTGCCGCGATTGCCGCGCCGTTCCTTCAGGTTCGGAAACAGGTCGAACAGGGCTTCGACGTTCCAGCTGTAAACACCTTCTCGCGGCGGCTGGCGGCCAACCTCGAGATTTTCGAGGATGGTCAGATCGGTGAAGATCCGCCGTTCCTCCGGCACATAGCCGAGGCCCATCTTGGCGACCCTGTGGGCTGGCATCCCGGTGATATCGGTTTCGAGAAACGACACGACGCCGCTTTTCGGCCGGACCAGCTGCATGATCGACTTCATGGTTGTGGTCTTGCCCGCACCGTTTCGGCCCAGGAGCGACACCACCTCGCCGGCGGCTATGGAAAAGCCGAGATCGTGGAGGATATGGGCCCGGCCGTAGAAGCTGTTCACGCTGCTGAGCTCAAGCATGGCGGGCCTCGTTGCCGTCTTGATGCAGGCGCCCGCCACCGAGATAAACCTCCTGCACTTTGAGGTCGTTCCGGATCTCCTCGACCGAGCCGTTGGCGATCAGCTCGCCCCGGTTGAGCACCATGACCCGATGCGCATGGGCAAAGACGACATCCATGTCATGCTCGGTAAAAAGGACGCTGATGCCGCGCTGCTGCACGATATCCGCGGTCAGCTGCATCAAGGCGATCCGTTCCTTGGGCGCCATGCCGGCGGTCGGTTCGTCCATCAAGAGCAAGGTCGGTTCATGGCAAAGGGCGATCGCCAGCTCCAGGCGTTTCAGATCGCCGTAAGCGAGGATGGCGGAAGGGCGCTCAGCCTGATCCGCCATGCCGACAAGGTCGAGCAGCTTTTGGGCTTCGTCGCGGTAGAGCCGATGCGCGTAGGGTAGCACCGAGAACAGCCGGCGATTGTGGGAGATCAGGGCCATCTGGACATTCTCGATCACCGTCATCGAGGGATAGGTGCCGGTGATCTGAAACGTCCTGCCGACACCTTTTCGCCAGATCTGGCGCGGTGCCAGGCCTCTTAGATTCTCGCCATGCAGAAAAACGTCGCCAGCGCTCGGCTTCAATTGCCCCATGAGCATGTTGAAGCAGGTAGTCTTGCCGGCGCCGTTGGGGCCGATCAGAGCCAGGAGCTCACCCTCGGCAAGGTCGAAGCTCACATCATCAACCGCTTGAATGCCGCCGAAGGATTTCGAGAGATGGGTGACCTTCAAGACGGCGGTCATGCCTTCGCCTCGGCATCGCGAAGGAGGCCGATACGCTCGCCAAGCTTTCTGAGCGTACCGACGATACCATCGGGCGCCAGGATCACGACGGCGATGATCAACAGGCCAAGCAACAGGCGCCAATACTCGAAACGGGTCAGGTAGTCTTTCGCCAGTTCCAGCGAAGCGCCGCCGACCACGGCCCCGGACAAGGTTTTCACGCCGCCCAGGAAGACGACGATCAGCGCATCGAAGGACCGGGCGATCTCCAGCTCCGTCGGGAAGACGCTGCCTTTCGAGAAGACGAACAGCCCGCCGGCGATGCCCGCCATGGCGCCGGCAAAAGCGAAGGCCGCCCACTGGATGCGTTTGGTGTTGATGCCGGTCGCTTCGGCCTGACGGGCACTGTCGCGAGACGCACGCAACGCATAGCCGAAGGGCGAGTGGGCGACATGGCGAAGCCAGATGATGCCGCCGACGCCGATGATCAGGGTGAAGTAGAAATAAGCGGTGTTGGAGGAAAGCCAGGCGGACGGCCAGATGTCGACCATGCCGTCGTCGCCGCCGGTGAAGTCGTCCCATTGAAACACCAGTGACCAGAGAAGCTGGGCAAAGGCCATGGTGAGCATGGCGAAATAGACGCCTGTCAGCCGGATGCAAAGCCAGCCGATGATGACGGCGGCAAGGCCGGCGCCGAGCGGCGCCAGGAGAAAGGCCAGTTCCATTGGCGTGTCGGCATAGCTGACGAGCAGGGCGGCGGCATAGGCGCCTGCGCCGAAGAAGGCGGCATGGCCGAAAGAGACGAGGCCGCCGAGCGAGAGAATAAAGTGCAGGCTGGCTGCGAACAGGCAAAAGATGATGATATCGGTCGCGAGCACCAGGAAAAAATTCGATCCCGCGAGGGGGAGGAGCGCCAGGGCTGCGATGAAGGCGGCGACGATCATCCGGCCCTTCAGGTCAGCGGGCTTGATCGGACGTTCGGGCTCGCCCACCTGACCATGCTCGCCCGCGACCTCTTCCCTCCCGAACAAGCCATAGGGGCGGATCATGAGGACGGTGGCCATGACCACAAAGATCATGACCAGGGTGCTCTGCGGCAGAAAAGCGACGCCGAAGACGTTGACCACCGAGACCAGAACGGCGGCGACGAAGGCGCCCGGCAGCGAGCCCATGCCACCGATCACCACCACCACGAAGATCGAAACCAGGATGTTGAAGTCCATGGCCAGATCGGCACCGCCTTTGGGCAGCTGAATGGCGCCGCCGAGCCCTGCAAGGGCAGCACCCAGAAAGAAGACACCGGTGAATAGCCAGGATTGGTTGACGCCGAGGGCTCCAACCATTTCACGGTCTTGCGTCGCCGCCCGCACCAGGACGCCGATCCGGGTTTTGGTCATCAGATACCAAAGGCCGAACAGCACGACCGGCGTGATCGCGATCAGGGCCAGATCATATTCTGGCACAGGCTCGCCCATGATCCGCACCACACTCCGAAGGCCGGGTGCGCGGGGACCGAGCACGTCTTCCGGTCCCCAGATGATCAAGGCCAGATCCTGGATCACCAGGATAACCCCGAAGGTCGCGACCAGCTGGAAGAGCTCCGGCGCTCGATAGACCGGTCGCAGCACACAGATCTCGACGATCACCCCGATGAGACCGACGGCCAGGCCGGCCAGAAGGATCGAGCCCCAAAATCCGACGTGGCCCGGCAGAACCTGCATCAGCGAATAGCCGATGAAGGCGCCCAGCATGTAGAAGGAGCCATGGGCAAAATTCACGATCCGGGTGACACCGAAAATCAGCGACAAGCCGGAGGCCACCAAAAACAGGGCGGCGGCATTGGCAAGCCCCGTCAGTAATTGCGCAACGATTAGGCCCATGCCGGTCCTTGCTTTAACGCGGAACGCCCGGCACCGGATCGCATGGCGAATGCCATCCGGTGCTGACGCTTTCGATCAGTTGGAGGCAGGGCGAAGGGCTTTGACCTCTTCATCGGAGGGGAGGTAGTCCGCACCGCTTTTATAGGTCCAGTCGACCATGATGCCGGCGCCGTCTTTAAGCGCCGTCGTGCCGACGAAGGCGCCCATGGTCGCCTGATGGTCCTGCTCGCGGAAAGTGATTTCTCCGATCGGTGTATCCAGGCTCAGCCCCTTGAACGCAGCGACCATCGCATCGGTTTCGGTGGAGCCGGCCTTGGTGATGCCGGCAGCAATGGTATGGGCGGTCATGTAGCCGACCAGCGAGCCGATGCCGGGACGCTCGTCGAAGGCGGCCATATAGGCATCAACGAAAGCCTTGTTCGGGCCGTCGGTGAAATCGTACCAGGGATAGCCGGTGACCACCCAGCCCTCGGGCGCTTCGTCCTTCAAGGGATCGAGATATTCAGGCTCACCGGTCAGGAGGCCGTAGACATGGCGCCCCTCGAACAGGCCGCGGGTGTTGCCTTCACGGGCGAATTTGGCGAGATCGCCGCCGAAGGTCACATTGTAAATGGCGTCCGGCTTGGCGCGTTCGATCGCCTGCACCTCGGCGCCGGCATCGATCTTGAAGAGGGCGGGCCATTGTTCGGTAACGAATTCGACATCCGGACGCAGCGCCTTCAGCGCATTCTGAAAGGCTGCTACCGCGTCCTTGCCATAGGCGTAGTTCGGCGCGATCGTCGCATAGGTTTTAGCGTCGGTCTTGGCGGCTTCCTCGGCGAGCATCGATGCCTGCATATGGGTGGAGGCGCGCAGGCGGAAGGTGTAGTCGTTGCCCTTGGCCCAGACCAGCGCATCTGCCAGCGGCTCGGCGGCGAGGTAGAGATATTTTTTCTCGGCCGCGAGCGAGGAAATCGCGAGGCCGACATGGCTGAAGATCGTGCCGGTCAGCATGACCGCACCGTCGCGGGTCATCAATTCCTCGGCGATTTTGACGGCCTCGCCGGGTTCGCCCTGATCATCGCGGTAGATGAATTCGAGCGGCTTGCCGAGCACACCGCCAGCACCATTGATCTCCTCCAGCGCAAGCTCGATCCCATTCTTGTAAGGATTGGCGAACGCCGCCATGCGCTTGTAGTGGTTGATCTCGCCGATCTTGATGGTGTCGGCGGCAAAGGCAGCGGATGCGCCAAAGGCAAAGGCCGCCGCGGTGGCCAGTCCCAAGGTTCTTCTCGTCAGCTTCATCATCGTCTCCCTGATAGGTCTGCATTCCCGTTGGTGGCATCGCCACGTCGTTGGGTTCATTCTGAGCCTTGCAGAACAGTCTGCATCTTAGATGTTACGCACCTCGCCGAGCGAACCTTGCGATGTGGCCGCACCCCTAGTCGTGATGGACGAAGGTCGGGTTTTCCGCCTCGCCCAGATCTTGTGTCCTCTCCAGAGCAATCAGCTCTCTGATCCTGTGCCGATAGACATTGGGGCCGCGGTCGATGGCAATTCTGATCGGCTTTCGCTTTTGTGGACGACGTTCTTCCTCTTGAATAGCTTCAAGGATTGCTTTGTCCTCAGCAAAGGCGATGCGGAACATCTTGTCCATCTGCTCGGACGCATCGTCATCGTCGAGCGCTGCGTTGCGGATATGCATCCAGCGATCGATGGTATGATCCGGGCCGACCGGCGTCAGGAAGTGCAGGGCGAAGATACGGACACCCTTGCTCCGCTCCTCCTCCTCCAGCTCATCGTCGGTATCGGCGCTGCCGAAATCGATCACCGCCGTGCAGGGCAGATGCAGATAGTAGTAATGCCAGCGATCGACATGGCCTTTGAAGCCGCCGAATTTCTGGAAAAACCCGATTGGCGGTGCGTCCCTGATCCAGCGCCAGGCGGTGATCATGTCGTCTTCGGTGCTGACATGCACCGGCACGTTCTCGCTGGATGCATTGCCGAGTGTGGTGGGATGCACGAAGCTCACATGGGCCGGATCGACCAGATTCTCCGCCACATTCAGATAATGCGCCGCCAGATGCAGGGCATCGCCCTGATGGGCATGCCAAGCCGGGTCCAAGAATTCGGGCATGTCAAAGATGTCATCGACATCGGCTCGCTCCGGATCCCCCATCCAAATCCAGACGATGTCATGCTTCTCATGGACCGGGTATGCGTCGACATAGGCGGATTTCGGCAGATTATCCTGGCCTGGAATGCGCACACAGCGGCCTTCGCCATTGAAAGTCATACCATGATACCCGCATTGGATATCGTCGCCGATGCGCTTGCCCTTGGAGAGCGGCAGCTGGCGGTGCGGACAGCGATCCTCCAGGGCGACGACAACGCCCTTGGAGTTCCGAAACATAACCACATGCTCTTCAAGCAGCGTCACGCGCCGGAGTTCGCCATCGAACTCCGATGACCAGCCCGCCACGTACCAGGCATTGCGAACATATTCCATCCCACGTCTCCTCTTCTCAGGCGCGCAGGCTTCATCAAGCATGAATTTCTCTTCGTCGTCGATGCTCGACGGTTTGTCAGGCCCTTTCTGGACGATATAGACATGACAGGAGATTAAAGCTGATCAGGAACTTCCGTCCATGTCGATGAAGACAGATCCGTCGACGACGTTGACGGGATAGGTCTTCAGTTTCACGCAGGCAGGTGCAACGGTGGGCTCGCCGGTGCGGTAATCGAACGCGCCGAAATGAAGCGGGCATTCGATCTCGTAGTTCTCGACTACACCGTCGCCGAGATGGGCCTGTTCGTGCGTGCAATAGCCATCGGTTGCGAAAAACTCGCCGTCCGGGGAGCGGATGATCGCGAAGGTCCGATCACCCAGATCGAACCGCATGACATCTTCCTCCTCGACATCACCGATGGCGCATACACGGATCAGATTGCTCATCTTTCGTCTATTCCCCTCAGCGGCTCGTCTCTCTGATTGCGGCCGAACCCGATGGTGACGCTCGGCAGTATAATTGACGCTCCCCTATCAGAGGGTTCACAATCGGCTGGTCGTCAAGTCGCACTGAATAGCTGCACTCCTCGACAGATGGATGTCAGGACGATGGCCAAGAAAGCAAAAACCTTCATCGATGAGCATGGCCAGACCCGTGATCGTCGCGGTGAATGGCGTTCGGGAAGGCCGGTGTTCCTGGAGCCCGCTTTCGATTTTCCGACCAGTCCAGGCAAAATCCTGAAATGGATGTTCGGGATCCCAGGTTATCTGTTCCCGTGGTTTCTCTTCTATATGGTCCTGATCACTACCTCCTTTCTCTATTTCACGCCAGCCTTGCCGCGCATGGAAACATTTGCTCCCGATTGGATGGCGGAGATCGTTCTTCGCAATGTCGTCATCATGACCCTTTTCACGGGCAGCCTCCATGTCTGGCTGTATCGGTGGCAAAAGCAGGGACGGCAGAAGAAATATAACGGCAACTGGATGGCCAGAAACAATCCGCTGTTTCTGTTCAGCGATCAGGTCAAGGACAATATCTTCTGGAGCCTGTGCGGCGTGATGTTCTGGAGCGCCTATGAGTGCGGCCTCTGGTGGGGGTACGCCAACGGCTATCTTCCTTATATCGACCTGCAGTCAAACCCGATCTGGTTCGTGCTCTGGATGCTGCTGATCCCGTTCTGGCGGAATTTTCACTTCTATTGGATCCACCGCCTTATTCATTGGAAACCTCTTTATGATCATGTGCATTACCTCCACCATAAGAATGTCAATATCGGCCCCTGGTCAGGCATGGCCATGCATCCGGTCGAGCATCTCCTCTATTTCAGCTGCATGCTGATTCACGTCATCCTGCCAAGTCATCCCCTGCACATGATGTTCAACGGCTTCCAGACCGGCCTCGGCCCGGCGCTCAGCCACTCCGGCTTCGATGAAATCATGCTGGGCGACGAAACAGCGCTCAAGAATGAAAAGCTGATGCACTATCTGCATCATCGCTATCACACGGTAAATTTCGGCGAGAGCAATATGCCGCTCGATAAATGGTTCGGCAGCTTTCATGACGGCACACCAGAAGCGGATGCAAAATTTCGCCGAGTGGTGTGACCACCTCATTTGGTTTCGAGCGCTTTCGAAGAATGAGCTTGGATGTACTTGGGTATGCAGACCTTTGTCGGGCTGATCTCGGGTAGCTCTCGTGCCGAGTACGCCACTGGTTGCTACAGCCCGAGATAGTAGAGGCCTCGGGATTGCGACCATCGTAGGTTATTCCAGCACATGGTGAACCTTTGCATTCGAATATCCATCCAGGGGTGATCGAAAGTCTCGAACTGGCACTTGAAGGTCACAAAGGCTAAAAAAACCTCGGTTTGACGATCAAATATCTTGTGGTGCGCAAGACCTCCAATTTAATGGATGTCGAAATGCTTGTTTTGTCTGTTGATTGCAATAGCTTTACTGAGAGGGTATCTTCTAGATCTGCTGCGGCTACTTTTGTTCTGAGACTTCCTTGATTGAGTTCCAAGTTGGGCAATCGAAGAAGGACGTTGCACCGATGTTCGTCGATTTGCGTGTATTGGATGATGAGCCGGTTTTTGATGCTGACATTTGCATTCTAGGCGCTGGTCCGGCTGGAATAGCTATCGCTAATGAATTTAACGGCACGACAATGCGCGTCTTCTTGGTCGAAAGTGGTGGTCTCAAGGCCGATGCGCGTAACCAGGACCTCGCCGATGGCGAAATGATCAGCCACCCCGACCATAATTTGAGAACAAGTCGGGATCGCCAATTTGGCGGCTCCACCAATTCCTGGGCCGGTGCTTGCGCACCCATGAGCCGGTGCGTCTTTGAACCTCGCCCTTGGATCAACCTGGAGGGGTGGCCTTTTTCCAGGCGCGATCTGGAGGCCTGTTACGAACGCGCGCAGAAAATGCTGGGCCTTGGGGCTTACTGCTACGAGCCCGATCATTGGGCTGGCGATGACCTTCGGTTCCTGGACCTCGATCCCGAGAAGCTGGAAAACCGTATCTGGCAGCTGAGCCCGAGGATGAATTTCGGTAAGGTTTACAAAGCGCCGTTCGCATCATCCAAGACGATCACCGTTCTCTTGAATGCGACCGCCAGCGAGATTCTGACCGACGACCAAGCTTCTGTGGTCGAAGGGGTCGAGGTCCGAACCCTCGATGGCAAATCAGCCACCATCAGGGCGCGGCTAGTCGTTCTTGCCTGCGGCGCCATCGATAATGCGAGGCTTCTGCTTCTTTCCCGCCGGAACGCACCGGCGGGATTGGGTAATGGCCATGACCTTGTGGGTCGCTATTTCATGCAGCATCCGCATGTCAGCGCCGCTTCGCTCTGTACCACGGGATCGAAGACTTGGGCGAAGGGCTATAAGGATTTCAAGAGCGGTGAGCTTTGGCTGCGGACACGAATTGGCCTCAGCGAAGATGCCCAGCGCCAGCATCGATGTCTGAACCCGGTCGCCAGCCTGGTCAACAGATATATCGCCGACAGCCTGACCCACAGCCAATCCATCGGCTATGTCAGTCTGAAGCGTGTGCTGCTTGATATTCAGCATGGTCGTCTGCCTGTGAACGCCGCCTCCGAGATGGCCAAGATCGTCAAGGACATCAAGGGAATAGGGATCGGTCTGCTCAGACATCTGCGTAATCAGAACGGCGCGCTCTACATCATGAGCGAGCAGGTCCCCAATCCGGATAGCCGTGTAACACTCAGCAGGCAGTTGGACCCGCTCTGCCTGGAGAAAGCCCGTGTCGACTGGCGCCTGCTGCCGATCGACAAGCAGTCGATCCTTGCCCTGATTCAGGAAATCCGGAGTGAGTTCAAGCGCCTGGGAATCGGTGACGTTCGGCCAGACGATTGGTTGACCCTCGACGATCACACCTGGCCTGATTCACTGGCTGGTGGTCATCATCATATGGGGACCACGCGGATGAGCGAGACAAGCAGGAAAGGCGTTGTGGATGCTGATGCACGGGTGCATGGCACCAAGAACCTCTATGTCGCCGGCTCATCGATTTTCCCGACCGTGGGCTGTGCCAATCCAACCCTCACTCTCGTGGCGACATCGCTCAAGCTCGCAGACCACCTGCGGACACGGATGACGACATTACAGGCGGCGCCGAAGGTTGCTTAGCGGTTTGACCGAAACGAAAAATTCCTTCGGGATCCTCAGAAAATGGCTGCATACCGTCGATCTTGGCGATGGCAGCGGGAACCGAATGGAGTGATCATACCACTAGTGGTGCGACCACAATGGAGCTTTCCCTTTTTGAAAATGGCAGCATGTTGAAGTCATGCAATCTGCCTTGGCACCATGCGGGAACCCAATGATGTGGTCATACCACTAGCGATGGACTGGCTGTTCGCGCCGATCGACGGCGTTCTCCATCGTGATTTCTCAAACCTGGTCTATTGGCATGGGCGGCTGATGATCCTGGCCTGGGCCGTGCTGTTTCCGATCGGCATCCTGGCGGCGCGGTTCTTCAAGATCATGCCGGGACAGGATTGGCCGCGGGAGTTGGACAACAAGACCTGGTGGCATACACATCTGACCATGCAATATGGCGGCGGTCTCGCCCTCTTGCTGGGCCTTGTCCTTATCCTGCTGGCGCCGGAAAATCAGGGTGTCTCGTCTCTTGTTCACACTGCCCTGGGCTGGATTGCGGTCCTGATGGCGGCCGTTCAGTTCGCAGGTGGCTGGCTTCGGGGGACGACCGGTGGGCCAACCAGGAGAGTGCCAGATGGTTCCAGCTTCGGCGATCACTACAACATGACACCTCGCCGCAAAGCCTTCGAAGCCGTTCACAAATCCGTCGGTCTCCTCGCCGTGGTCGTCGCAGTCGTCACCACACTCTCCGGCCTTCATTTCGTAGGGGCGCCGGTTTGGATGGTTCTTACCATCGTCGTCTGGTGGATCATCCTGGGGCTGTTGTTCGGCATCCTGCAAAAACGCGGCTTGCAACGAGATACCTATCAAGCGATTTGGGGGCCGGATCCGACCCATCCCGGTAATCAAGAACTCCGTAAAGACGGGAAATCAGCCTGATCGAGGCCGGTGTTCTCCATTCGACTGGGCATGGTCGCCGAATGGCATAACTCAAATTGAGACAATCGGAGAACGCCAAATGCAGCGTCGCGGAAGCTTTGAACGGTTCTACCTCGAAAAGGTCGCCGTCGGTGAGGGGTGCGGCTGCTCCGAGCAGATCATCGGGATGCGCGATATGGATGCCCGTTCGCGGCAGGCCGCGCTGCAAAAAACAGCACGAGACGGCCATGGAGATCGTTGGTCCTGGCTTCGTCGTTTCTTTAGGCAGCGCAGATCGTCGACATCCAGACCACTGGAATCCTAGGGATCGTGGTTCTTTGGTCTCGATCCAAAGGGAACCTTTTGATCGAAACGAACCACTAATGATGTGACCACGTCACCATTACTTTGCTGCTTCCGTTGGTCGAACGGCGGCAGGGGCTCGCAGGATAATGATGCCGCCGACCACGATGATGCCAGCGCCGAGGACGGTCCAGACGTCCGGCAGCTGTTCGAAGACGAGATAGCCGAACACCACCGACCAGAGGAGAATGCTGTAGCCGAAGGGGGCGATGGTCGGGGCGGGGGCCAGGCGATAGGCTTTGATCAGGGCGAAATGACCGATGAGGGCGAAGGCGCCGATCAGCATCATGAGGAGCCAGCCTTCGCCATCCATGGGCTCGAAGGTGAACGGCATGGCGAGGCTGGCGCCGATCGAGCCGACCAGCGCCGTGTACAGCAAGGTGGTGAGCGGATCGTCGATCGCACCGAGCCTGCGTGTGCTCAGCTGATAGCAAGCGTTGCAAAGCGCACTCAGCATCAAGATGCCGGCGGCGAGGTCCATCAGGCCGCTGCCTGGACGGGTAATGATCACGGCGCCGGCAAAGCCTATCGCGACGCCGATCCAGCGCTGCAGCCCGACGCGCTCGCCAAGGATCGGCTGGGCGAGGATCACCACGAGAACCGGCGTCAGGAAGTTGATGGCATTCGCTTCGGTCAAGGGCAGGAACTGTACGCCGGCGAAATAGAACGTGGTCGAGCCGAGCATGAAGCCGGAGCGCAGGAGCTGCAGCTTCAGATTGCCGCTCCTGATGATGTGCATGAGCCTCGGCGCCAGGATGATCAGAGCGAGGATCAGGTGAAAGATATAGCGGCCCCACACCACCTGGATCAGCGGATAGCGGGTCAGAAGATACTTGCCCGTCGCATGGACGCAGACGAAGAAAAAGGCGGTGATCAGCATCCAGACCGCGCCATTTCGACCGAGGGTGGCCAACGGCCACCGGCTGATGAAGCTCTGGATGGGCCGCGTGTTCACATAATCCCCTGAGAAGGTGGGGGCGTTACTTCGGTCAGTTTGGTCATGGCCGGACCCTAAAGCATTTTTCGGCGATATAAAAACGCCCGCCCGGCCAGCCGAAGGAAATCCGCACATCGCGTGATCGGGAGAGGGCTGGCGCCGCCGTTGTTTCGGTGCGATCGTCCGCGCATGCGTGATGCCCGCCAGGACCACAGCATCGGGTCCGCCCCCCTTACCGGATTGCCGCCATTTTGGCGGATCGTCTTGCCG
>JBPCVQ010000542.1:0-3633 GCA_051010395.1 Geminicoccaceae bacterium
GGAACGCGGCAATGGCGGCATGGTCGGTTGTCATTTCAGGCTGGTCTCCGCAGCTGCAGGCGCCCGCCCCACCGCATGCACAGGCCGCAGCATTCACGCGCGGCGCTCCACATCCGTCCCTCCAGGAACAGGCGCCCTTGACGCCGACCGGCAGGATGGCGACGTGATCAGGCACATAGTTGGTTTGAACGGCCGCGAAGCTCTTTCCGTCGAAGAAGCCGGTTTGGGGCCGTGAACTGACGAAAGCGCCCACCGAAACGTCGATCTGCTCACCACGACGAATGCGCTCGACCAGGTCGATGGCATCGGAACCAAGCTCCGACACCTTGGCCATGTCGATGTGCGCTTCGACTTTGAGCTTCTTGTCCTGGACCCTCGCGTTCTGGATCCGGCCGATGCCGTCCTGCTCCCAGATGCCGGTGGTGCCGGCGGAAACGAAACGTCCGGCCACCTTGGGATGGCCGATCGTGACCATGCGGTCATTCCACGTATCGGCAATGCGCCCGAACTGCTCAGCGAGATAAAGTTCCGGCGTAGCACTGGTAGCGCCCTGAAACACACCCTCGCGCAGCGCGACCAGGGGGATGATCAGGACGTCGTTCTCGGTGTCTTCACGGATGGCTTCAGGCGCGGCCTGCATCTGCCGCATCCCAAAAGGAAGCGGAGATGCGACCGGCGCCAGCGCGGTCGTTTGGGCCAAACTCGTCTTGTTGACTGCAAGCGACATACTTGCCGCATATCATAAATATTTTGAGAGATCAAAGTAATTATAAAGTGTATATTTTATAATTACCGAAGATTAAATATATTTTTACTGTTGGTTAATTATCTTTATATATCAGGTAGGGTTTCAGGTTAGCGGCGCTAAGCTGCCGCAACCGCTCAGAAGCGGATGTCTGGGTCGTGCCCAGCAACGGTGACCGGCAACGCGTCCGACTAACCTTCACATCAACAGACACGCCATGACAGCCTCGGCGACGAAACGATTTGGCGTTAGATGTGGCTAATCCAGCGGGTTTGAATGCTGATGTCGCTTCATCCAAATCGCAATGCATGCGAACATCACGACAACCGGATGCAGCTAAAGTCACGCCGCAGTTTCGAGTATGCTCGTGGACACTGTTGTGGTTACAGCCCCATCGATCTCCGATTGAGTAGGCTCGGTTTCTGGAACGGTGTCTCTCGTTGCTGGCAGCCGCACCTTGAAGGTTGTTCCCTGTCCTTCTGCGCTCTCGAAATCGATCGTTCCGTGATGTAATCGGACGAGGTGTGAAGCCAAGTGCAGACCGATGCCACTGCCGGCAATGCCAGTCGATGTACTCGCACGGAAAAAGCGTTCGAACAGCCTCGCCTGCTCCGCTGCTGGGATGCCGACACCTTCGTCACGCACGGTCACGATAGCGTCGCCATTATCGTCTTCCCATCCATCGATCCAGATCTGGGCTGTGCCCGGCGAGTATTTCACTGCGTTTGAAATAACATTTGAGAAAACCTGTCGGAGGAGTTTACCATCGGCAGCGAATTGCTTTGGTAGTCGGCTAAGGTCGAGAGCGAGTTCGTGATCGGGATAGAGCTCGCCATAGCTCATACCAACCTCTTCAATGATATTCGCCAGCGAGCATGGACCCGGGACGAAATTGATCCGACCATCCTCTAAGCGAGCGGCCGCCAGGACGCTTTCCATCAGTTCGGTCAACTGTTGGACGGAGTTGCGTATCTTTCCAAGCGCCAGCATCGAGCGCTCTGGCACTGCTTCCCCTTTACGCCTTTGCAGCCTCTGAGCGTTGCCGTCGATGATCGCGAGCGGCGTCCGAAATTCATGCGACACCATCGATACAAATTGACGTTGTAGACTACCAAGTTCCTTTTCCTTCTGCAGAGCCTGGTTGAGTTCTTCGGCGTAGCCTTCCAGCTCGGCATGAGTTTGGGCGAGCGCTGCTTCAGCTTGTTCGCGTTCGTTGATTTCCGTCGTTAAGCGCTGGACACTTGGAATCCACTGAAAAAGACCGATTGCCAAAACTAAAAATCCGCCCAGAAAACCAACGAATTTCTCCAAAATAGCTTGTGCATCCGTATCACCAATGATGACGAAGCGATTGAGGGCTTCAAAATTGTCTGTGATATCGATCAGGCTCCCGAATAAAAGGAGCCCGAATCCACCAAGCACAAGGTTCCAACCTTCGCGAGTATGCTCAAATCGATCCTTCCCAGCACGCCAAAGAAAAACCAGAAGGCCCATCAGGACTACAGCCCGGATCGATTCGATGACAATATCTTGCATGTCGTAGTCGCTCTCTCTTGCGAGGTCTTAGATGTGGCGGCAAGTTCAGCCGCAGGCATCGTAGGCCTGAAAGATTAAGGAAGGATGTCTGAAAGCGAACGCTGGTCTGTTTTGTAGCTTTGGGTCAAAATCCGCCAGTCAGGCAGTGTCCGCTCATCCTTGCAGGACCGGTCACAGCTATTCGTCGTTACCGGCACCAGCGTTGTTGGGCTGGTTTTCGTCCACTTCAGCAGGTGTATCCTCAACTGCAGGCGCTGGCCCCTCGAGGCCAAGAATTTCTCGCCCCTCCTCCGGCGTGAGGATGGTTCTTGCAGTCTGGAAATTGACGGCCGCTCTGCCAACGATCTCCGCGGTCTCAGCGCGCTCGCGCTCACCTGGGTCGGAGAGCGACTGCCAATTGACCTGGTACTCGCCATTCTGCGGCTCTGGCAAAGCGCCGAGGAAAATAAGGCGGTCGACGAGCGGCCGAAGGATGACGGGCTCGGCATAATGGAGCTGGCGCTCCTCGATTCGCCCAGCCCAGTTTCCATCGTCCTGAGAGCTGGCAAGTTCGCCGCGCTCGGATCCGGTCATGATCCGGATCGGCATGCCGGTCGCCACCGAGATCAGTTTCATGATCACGTCGAAGGGGCCTTGCGGGTTGGCCACTGAACCGCCGAGCGTCTTGAGCTCCATGCCCTGCGTTCGGATGACCCGGCGCAGATTATGGACATATTCGTCGATCTGGCCTGCGAGCTCCTTCTGCTGGTCAGGAGGGATCGGCTTGGCATCCTTGTCGATATTGGCGTGAAGGCCCCGCCTGGCCTCGAGCCAGTAGGTCTCCGCGGATCCGCCGACCACCTTGATGGCATCGTCGAGGAGGTTGAACACGTTCCGCAGCCTCGGCCTTCCGAAAACGTCGTCCTCGAGGGCGTTCTCAACGACGTGGATCAGCCGCGAGTGATGGGTCAGCAGATTCCCTGGCTGGTTCGTTCGTTTGCCTTCCTGGTTGGTCTGAAGATTGTATCTGAATGGCATGCCAAACCGCTCGCTTTGCGTGTCCCCGTCATATTCGGTTACCTGCGAGTTCAGCTCATTGTAGGGCGTGAGAAAAATCACGTCGTCAGCACCACCAACTCGCGTGGCAGGCTGGTCGTGTATCGGCTGGCCGCGAAGACCGATCATGAGTGTCCCATACCGACCGATGCCGGTCATGCGATCCAGGCGCTCGAGCCGCTGGTGGATACGCAGCCTTTTTACGAGATCCGTCCACGCCGTTTCGAAGGGCGTTTTCTTCTCGGGATCTTCGTCGTCCGAGACCTCGGGCTGATTGCGCCAGGTCGCAGCTGCAGGCGCATCGATGATCCTGGCAG
>JBPCVQ010000543.1:0-7357 GCA_051010395.1 Geminicoccaceae bacterium
CGCGATCTGGGCTCGCCCTGGTGGCGCATCCACTGGCGCGTGGTCATCCCGTTCGCCAAGCCCGGCATCGTTTCGGGCTGCACCATGGTGTTCATGCTGACCGCAGGTGCTCTTGCCGCGCCGCAGATCCTCGGCGGCCCTTCGAGCCTCTGGTTCACCCAAATCATCTATCAGTGGTTCAACACCGGCCAGAACTGGGCGCGCGGTTCCGCCTACGCCGTCGTCCTCCTGGTCACCTGCATCATCCTCGTTCTCGCCCTGATGCGCGCCTTCAAGGTCAACATGGGCGAGATCGGCAAATGAGGGCCGAGCGCGGCCCCGCGTCGTTTTTGAAGTTGGGGCTTGTCGTCTACCTCATCATCTTCTTCGGCTATTTGCTCGGCCCGCTTTTGATCATGGCCGTTACCGCCTTCAACTCACCGAGCTTTCCGCGCGCCGCCCCCTTTGAGTGCTTTACCTTCGAGTGGTTCGACACGCTCTATAACGACCAGCGAATCGTCTCCAGCATCAAAAACAGCGCCATCGTCGGCGCTGGAACTGTCGTTCTCTCACTCCTGCTCGGCCTCGCAGGCGCCCTTGTCCTGACCCAGATCTGGCCGAAACTGCGCGCCACCTATTACACCGTCGTGATCGCCCCGATCCTGATCCCGGGCGTCGTCCTCGGCATCTCGACCCTTGTATTCTGGGGCCGCCTCAACACCATGCTCGGCCTTCCCGACGATGGCTTTCTCAGGAACGGGATTTTCCTCACGGTCCTCGGCCAGACGACGTTCATATCCTCCTACTGCATGCTGGTGTTCATCGCCCGGCTTCAACGCTTCGATCAGGGTCAGATGGAAGCCGCCCTCGACCTCGGCGCCACCCACGCCCAGGCCTTCCGGAAAATTCTTCTCCCCTTCCTGAAACCGGCCTTCGGCTCCGCGGCCGTGATTGCCTTCCTCGCCTCCTTCGAGAACTACAACACCACCACCTTCACCTTCGGCACCTACCCCACCCTCACCATCGAGCTTGCTCAGAAGGTCCGTTACGGCATCAACCCGTCGATCTCCGCCCTTGCGGTCATCATCGTCGGCATCACCGTCATCGGCGCACTCGCTCACGAAGCCTACAAACGTCGGAAGGCTCTCGCCCTTGCCCACGGCGCCCCAACAGGTTCGATCACTTCGAGCCTGAAGCTGCCAAGTTTCCTTGCGAACAATCCGGCGGCAATTGTGTTGGTGCTGGTCGGCATCAGCTTCCTCGGTACGCTCTGGTTCTCCCAGATCCACGATCCGTCAGCCTGCAAACTCGAAATCCGGGAAATCAAACGCCAGGAGGCAGATCAACGACGCCAGGAGCTGCTGAAACGCCGAGAGGAACAGCGCCTTCAACAACAGATGCCCGGGCCGGACATCTTCACGCCCAAAGCCCCAGCCCAACCCGCAACACCCACACCAGCCCCAACCAGCCCCGGCCAGGGAACATTCGGCGACGTCTTCAACCCCGGCAACCTCGGGTCATCGACGGATGACGCCGAAAACCTGCCTGAGATCAATGAACCACCGTCCGAAGGGGAACCGCCGTCCGACAGCCCAGAAAGTTCGACGGAAAATCCCGGCCGCGGCGGCTTCGGCAACGTCTTTGATCCGACCAATCTCGGGGGTGAATCACCCGAGAAGCCCTGATCGAGCAGCCATCCTGTTCCCCGCAACGCTCATCCGGACCGAATGACTCCCGCTCAAAGTCAAGCCGCTGACGGCTCGCCGGTTTTTCTTCTCGGTGTTGCCGCCTTTGCCTCTGTCGCAACCATGCGCGTCGCCGATCCGTTGCTGCCTCAAATCGCTGCCGAATTCGAGGTCGGTGCCGGCGACGCCGCCATCATCAGCTCTGCCTTCACCATCTCCTATGCGATCGGGCAGTTCATTTATGGCCCGCTTGGCGACCGCTTCGGCAAGCTTAAGCTGATCGCCTTGATGACGACCCTATCTGCCTTCACGGTCGCCGCAGCTAGCCTCGCCACCTCACTTCAGGCACTCGGTTTCCTGCGCTTGGCCAGTGGTGCCACCGCGGCCGCAATCGTGCCACTCGCCATGGCATTCATCGGTGATCACATCGCCTATCAGGATCGCCAGGCCACGCTCGCCCGCATGCTCTCGGGCACGATCATCGGCGTGATCGTTGGTCAGGTCTTCGGTGGGCTGATCGGCGAGCAATTCGGCTGGCGCGCTGTCTTTCCTTTGCTCGGCGCAGCCTTCCTGACCATCGGTATCCTTCTGTTCCGAGAACTTGGAAAAAACCGTTTGCCGCCGCCAAAACTTACGGCAGCGATCAGCCTTGGCTCTTTGGTCAGAGGCTATATCGATCTGTTCAGCCTGCCCTGGGCGCGCATTATCATCCTGACCGTATTTATCGAGGCTTTCTTCTTCTATGGCGGCTTCACCTTCATCGGCGCCGATCTCCACCAACGCTTCGATCTCAACTACGGCATGGTCGGCCTGATCCTCGGATTTTTCGGACTGGGTGGGCTCGCTTATTCCTTCAGCGTACGCCGTCTGGTCCGGACGCTTGGCGAGCACGGCCTCTCCGCGACCGGTGGTATCCTGATCGCCATCGGGCTCCTAAGCATTCCACTGGTTCCACTGACGCTGATACCGCTCAGTCAAGTTTTCCTCGGCCTTGGTCTCTACATGATGCACAACACGCTCCAGACCAACGCCACACAGATGGCGCCAGAGGCTCGCGGCCTCGCCGTCTCGACTTTCGCCAGCGCGCTGTTCCTCGGGCAGGCTGCGGGCATTACTGCAAGCGGCATTCTCGTCGACCGCTATGGCTTCGCCCCTTCCTATCTGATTGCTGCCGGCGGCCTCCTCCTCCTTGGATTCGGCTTTGCTCGTCTGCTCAGCCGCCGCCCCTGAAGATCAGTCCGGGCTTCGTAACGGCACGTCACCCAGGTCCCAGAAAATTCCGGTCATGATCTCGAGTGCTTCGCGGGTCGCCGGCGCCAGCAGATGTTCGTCCGGACCATGTTGTCGGCAACCGCCATAGGAAAGGGGAATCCAGATCACAGGCACGTCGAGGGCCCGAGCAAAAATTGCACTCGGCAGACCACCAGAGGAATTCGGAACGAGGTTTGGGCGATAGCCCACCGTTCTGGTCATCGAGGCAAGCGTCCAATCAACCCAGCGATTCTCCGGATCGGTACGCCAGGCGGGAAATACGGCGTGGCCGGCCTGTTTTATCTCGACTTCGGGAAACCCCTCATTGTCCAGATGCCGCCGAAGCGCCGGCAGCAGGTCGTCCTCGTCGACATCGGCGGTATAGCGGATCTGGCAGCGCGCGCGCGCATCGGGCTGGACGCCGTTTACAGGGTTCTCCGGTCGCCCGGTAACGAACGCGAGCACGATGAAGCCGGTCCAGCCCAAAACCTTCTCTGCGGGCCCGAGGCCGGGCTCGCCCCAATTTGTGGGACCGACCAGCGCATCGTCACCCGCATCCACCGTGAGCGCACGGAGCGCATCCTTGACCTTGCCTGGCACGGACTTCGGTCGCCACGCATCCACCAGGATGCGTCCCCGCCGGTCAGTGATTGTCGACAAGGCGTGGGCAAGAATGATGCCTGGATCTTCGATCAATCCTCCATAGTGCCCGGAATGCCGACTTCCCTCCCGGAGCTCGACCACAAGATCGAGGGAAAGCCCGCCACGATTGCCAAGCGACACATCCGCTTTGTCCAAAGCCTGACGCGGCCCATCGGAGGCGAGAAACAGGTCAGCCGCGAGCTTGTCGCGCTGGCCCTCACAGAATGCCGCAAGGCCGGGCGACCCCACTTCTTCGCCGGTCTCAATCAAGACCTTGACATTGAAACCGGCCCGACCGCGGGCTTCGATCACCTTAGCGAGCGCAGCCATGACGATGCTGTGCTGGCCCTTGTTGTCCGCCGTGCCACGGCCATACCAGCGATCACCCTCGACCGTGATCGTCCATGGATCGAGGCCACTCCGCCATTGCTCGGGAATTCCACGGACGACGTCGCCATGACCGTAGGTCAGGAGCGTCGGCGCATCGTCATCCTCATGCAATGTCGCGAGCAGGAACGGTCCACCCTCAAGATCGCTGTTCTCGAAGAGTTCGATGGCAAAGCCGTAACGTCGAAGCCAGGGACCTATCTCCGATAGAAGGTACCGATAAAGCTCCTGTCTCTGGCCAGGCTCCTGACTCTCCGTCGGAATAGCAACGCGTCTCGCCAGATCAGCCTGAAACTCCCCACTGTCGAAATGCGCCCGAGCAGCCTCCAACACCTCATCGCGTGCCCCGGTCAAGCCAAGCCCCCCATCGCCGATGGGGTCGCCGGCAGGCGTTTTTCTTCAACGGCATGACAAGCAACCTCGCTGCTGCTTGTTACATCAAGTTTCAACTCCGGTCGCTCCTTCTTGCAGCGCTCGTCCGCAAAGGGACAGCGTGGATGAAAGGCGCATCCTGATGGAGGATTAATCGGGTTTGGCACCTCTCCGGCGACGGGCGCCCGGTTTTTGCCAGTCATATCAAGATCGGGAATCGTATCCAGAAGCAGCTGCGTATAGGGGTGCCGCGGTTTCTCGAAAATTTCATCCCGGCTTGCTACCTCACAGAGCCTGCCGAGATACATCACACCGATGACATCAGAGATATGATCGACTACGGCGAGATTATGGCTGATGAATAAATAGGTCAGACCGAGGCGCCGCTGCAGGTCCTTCATAAGATTGAGGATCTGGGCCTGAACCGAAACATCCAGTGCCGAGGTCGGCTCATCGCAAACCAGGAATTCAGGCTCCCCCGCAAGCGCTCGTGCAATGGAAATCCGCTGGCGCTGGCCGCCCGAGAACTCATGGGGGGACTTCTCGCCATCGATGGGGCTAAGCCCGACCTGCTTCAAAAGCTCCCCCACCCTCTCATCCAGCGCCTCGCCACCGGCGAGATCGAATGCCTTTATCGGTTCGGCAATAATATCACGCACCCGCCAACGTGGGTTGAGGCTGGCATAGGGATCCTGGAAAATCATCTGCATCCGCGAGCGAAGCGCCTTGTCCTCCGCCCGGCTCCTCGCAGCCGCCATGTCCATACCGTCAAAAACGATCCGCCCTGCCGTCGGCGCATAAAGCCCAACCAGCAGCCGCGCCACCGTCGACTTTCCGCACCCGCTCTCCCCAACCAGACTGAACGTCGTCCCCTTGGGTATCGAAAAGCTCACCCCATCCACAGCCTTCAACACCACCCGCCCCTGTCGCTCAATCACGCGATTGAGCAACGGCGGCGAGATATCAAATCCCATCCCCAGGTCGCGAGCCGCGACAAGCTCGACCTGGACCTCGTCACGCCGGGTGGCGCTCGCTTCAGTCATGCTGGCTCACAGATGCTTTGGGATGTGCCGAGATACCAGTCATGCCTGCAGGCGCTGCCTGCACCCAACAAGAGGCTTGCGTTTTGCCTGCTGGATGAAGGTTGGGGCGTTCGGTGAAGCAGCGGTCGATGGCTTTAGGGCAGCGGGGATTGAAGGCGCACCCCTCCGGAATTTCGGTGAGGCGGGGCATGGCGCCATCGATTTGGGTGAGGTTTTCCAGGCGGCGACCGATGATGGGGATCGAACCCATCAGGCCTTCGGTGTAGGGGTGACTTGGGTGTTTGACCACGTCCCGGACGGGACCGATTTCTGCGATACGGCCGGCATACATGACAGCGACGCGATCGGCGGTCTCGGCGATGACGCCCATGTCGTGGGTAATCAACATGACGGCGGTGCCATGGTCTCGGCAGAGGCGTTTCAGGAGGGCGATGATCTGTGCCTGGATCGAGACGTCGAGGGCCGTTGTCGGCTCGTCCGCGACGATAAGGCGGGGATTGGCGGCGAGCGCCAGAGCGATCACCACACGCTGACGCATGCCGCCTGAGAATTCATGGGGATAGCCGTCGATGCGGCGCTCAGGTGCGGGTATACCGACCTCGTTAAGGAGCTCGATGGCCCGTGTGCGAGCCGCACTGGCTGGCTTATCGGTGTGGGTCTGAATCGTTTCCACCAGCTGCCGACCGACGGTATAGAGCGGGTTCAGGCTGGTGAGCGGGTCTTGAAAGATGGCGCCGATTTCGCGGCCGCGAATTTTTCGAAGGTCCTCATAGTCAAGGTTGTCGATCCGCCGACCATCGAGCCGAATGATGCCATCTGCGATGCGTCCAGGCGGCTCGAGCAGACCGATGATCGCCGCGCCCGTGAGGGACTTGCCGGCACCGCTTTCGCCGACAACGCCAAGCACCTCCCCTTCTTCGATCGCGAATGAAATATCGTCGACGGCCACCAGTGTGCCGCGCCGCGTCGGAAATTCGATCCTGAGATGCTCGACCTCTAGAAGCGCCATCTCTCTACCGCAGTTTCGGATTAAGGGCGTCGCGTAGCCAATCACCGAGAAGGTTCACAGCCAGCACCAAAACGACGAGCGCGATACCCGGAAAGATCGTCATCCACCACTCGCCGGAGAACAGAAAGTCATTGCCGATCCGGATCAGCGTGCCGAGCGACGGCTGGGTGACCGGTACGCCGACACCAAGAAAAGAGAGGGTCGCCTCGGTCAAAATCGCGATCGCTAAGCTTAAGGTGCCGATCACCAGCACAGGGCCGGTAACATTCGGGAGGACGTGGCGGAGCATGATCAGGATGGGATGAATGCCGATGACACGTGCGGCCTGAACATACTCCTTGTTTTTCTCGACCATGGTCGAGCCGCGCACAGTCCTGGCGAAATTCACCCATTGAGAGGCGGCGATAGCGAGGACCAGGACAGTCAGCTTGAAGTCCTTGTGCATCGCCGATGAAAGGAGCGAGCGCACGATGCCATCGAAAAGGAGAGCTATCAGGATTGCCGGGAAGGTAAGCTGAATATCGGCGATCCGCATGATGATGCTATCCAGTGCGCCGCCGACATAGCCTGAGAGCAGACCTAACAACGTGCCGAAAACCGCAGCCAAGATGACCGCCATAAAGCCGACATAAAGGGAAATGCGCAGGCCGAAGATGATGGCTGACAGGACGTCCCGGCCCTGATCATCAGTACCGAGCAGGAAAACACTGTCGCCGCCCTCCGTCCAGGAAGGCGGGCGAAAGGCGTTCATCAGATCGAGGCTGGCGATATTGCTGGTGTCGTGAGGAGCGAGCCAAGGCGCGAAGATCGCGGCAAGGAACATGCAGACCGTAGTGATGAAAGCGACGATGATGATCGGGGAGCGTTTGAAGCTGTGATAAACGTCTCCATCGAAAAACCGGCGGACTGCGTCCGCAGCGCGACTGGTCTGAGAGAGCGGATGGTCCCGGCGCCCGATCCGTTGCATCAGGCCCCGCCCCCAACGCTTG
>JBPCVQ010000544.1:0-5806 GCA_051010395.1 Geminicoccaceae bacterium
CCGCCGCTTCTGCTGGGGATCGCCCGCGGCGAATGCCTGAAATCGCATCATCGATCTTGGATACCGGCGCCCGGACCGCATTGAACGGATCGACCGCATCGAACTGTGTCCTGGAGGCATCAAGGAACGCATCAGCCGCGTTCTGGAGCTCATCGCGGGTAACATCACTTGCTTCCGCCTGGCTGCGCCCTGTACCCAGCAACCGCGCCTGATCATCGGCCAGCTTCGTGGCATCGGCTATCCGCTGATCAAGGGCGCCTAGCATCTGGTCAACGCTCTGTCGCACACCTTGCTGAAACTCAATCACGCCAGCATCATTGGCGGGTGCGATCTGGTCGAGCGATGACCGCAAGGCCTGGTTCGAATTGGCCCGCATCGTCTCGACCTGGCCTTGAAGCGCCGGGCTCGCCTGCATCCGCTGCTTTTGCAGCGCAGCAATCCCGGGATCATTGACCGCCTGCCCGGTCTCCAGCTCAAACCCTGGCGTGCGCCTGGCAACAGCCTGAGCCTGCTCGATGTTCTGTACGGCCCGGTCAGGATCTGTTGAGGCTCGCTGCAGCTGCGATGCAACCTCTGTCCGCACAGCCTCGGGACGGGTCGGCCTGATCTTGCTCTGAATGCCCCGAGCGGCACCGCGAACCGCTCCGGTCGCAGCAACCGGCCCTAAACCACCGATCAACTGGCCCGCTAATTCGGCCCCCTGGCTACCTGGTGCGACCTCGCCTGCCACGCCAGCGCCTAAACCTGCCGTGCCCGCTAATCCTGCCTCTGTGGCGGCCACCCCCGCTGGGGCTTGCCTAAAGCCTTCCGTCAAAGCGCGCCCAATAGCACCCCCGCCGCCAGCGCCAGCTCTGGCTGCCGCACCCGCGGCGCCAAACGGCAAAGCCGTAGCGCCGAGCTCCTGCCCCACACGCCGCGTAATCCGTTCCACGCCGCTTTGTGGAGCTCGCCCCTCTAGCGGCGTGCCCTCCAGTAAACCCGTAAGCTGAGCACTGCCACCAACCGGGCGGTCGCTACCAGCTCCGACCAGTCCAAGCGCAGCATTCACGAGGTCCACAGGCAGGCCCAGCACTTGAGCAAGCCCAGTATTGAAACCACCGCCCAGATTGCTAGCAACGCCGAGAGTGCTAGTCCCGCCAGTCTCTGTAGGTGCCGGTTGCGCAGAAGGCTGTTGCGCCAGCAGGTCAACAGGTTTCTGCTTGGTTGTGCCGCCAGCGAGCAAATCAGTAGGCATCAACGCGCCTCTAGCTGGTCAAGCACTTGCTCGACCGTGAGACCGTTCTGCTGTGCCGTGAATTCCAGATCCTCCTGGCTCACGCCAAGGGATTGGCGCCGATTGGCGATTGCCGGGCTTGTCGTTGCTGGCTGTGGCCCCTGCGGCTGAAGACCAAGCCGTTGCTGGGCAATCCCTTGTGTGCGCTGCACCGTCTTCTCGAAGGCATCCACACGGGCCAGCACATCACCGATACTGGATAGCTTCTTGCCGGTGCCAAGCGACAGCTTCGCGTTGCGGAAATCCTGATCCGAGATCCGACCATCGGGGTCTTGGATCTTGGCCAGACGATAAGCCAAAACGTTCTCTAATAGGCGTTGGCTCGAAAGCTCCGGGTCGACCGCGAATTTGCTCAAATCCAACGTGTCGCCAGAACTGATAGCTTGATCGATGATGCCTTGCGTCTGGTCGTCGGCCCAAGCGCGGAATGACTCGGCTTGGCCAAGCGTGCCGATGCCTAGTTCACGAAGATTGCCCGACAAACCGATATTTTCTGGCCGAAGGCTTTCACGAAACTGCTGAATGACGCCAAGCGTGTCGGATGCGGCGTCGAGCGTCGATTGTGCCCTGGTTTGTGTCGATGTCGTGGCCCCTCCTAGGCCGGCCACATCAGGCGATTGCAGCTGGGCGCTAAAACGGATTCCGCCTTGCCCTAAAGCCTGGTCTAGTGCGGGGTCATCACGCCGAAAGCTCCGCACCGTCCCATCGGGCAAGCGCACAGTTTCAACTTGAAGGTCCGGCTTCGGCCCTCGCTCAAACTCATTCCTGCGCAAGCCAAGCTCGCCTTGCCGGGCAGCGAGATTGCCGCGCATCAATTCCTCATCAACACCAGCTGCACGGCCTAGCCGCCCCTCGGTGATGCCAAACTGGCGAATGCCCTCTTGCGCCGCGCGCTGTTTTTGCCCGCTCGTAATGCCAAACTGCCGGACTGTCTCAGCATCTGCCGCCGCCTTGCGTTGGGCCTCCTGCTGAGCCCGCTGGTTCTCCAACGCCTGCTGTTGCGCCGCGGCTTGGGCTGCCTGCTGTTGCTGCGCCCGCTCCTGCTGCATGAACTGGCCCTGAGCCACACCGCCCAGCGCGCCTGATCCAAGGCCGAGCAAAGCGGCTCCTAATCCGCCCTGCTGACCTCCCTGGAGGAAGCCCTGAGCGCCTTGTGCGAGCCCAAGCAACAGTCGGGGATCGGCGCCTTGCGGCTGTTGAGGCTGTGCCTGGAATGGCGCCTGTTGACGCTGGCCGAAGAAGGGGGAAAGCTGAATAGGCATTAGCCGAAAAACCCTCCTAGGCCACCGAGCAAGCCGCCGCCAAGCGCGCCAAAGCCCGTACCGATGCCGGGGAAAATCGAGCCAAGAGCCGCGCCTGTGGCAGCGCCCCCAAGGGCGCCACCAGCGGCGCCACCTAGCCCACCACCGGCCTGTTGACCTTGCACAGCACCTGTGAACCCCGGATTGGCACCACCGATCAACGCGGCTCGCTGGACTTCCCGCTGGATCGCCTCGTCTCGGGCGGCATTTCTGGCTTGCTGGAGCGCTTGTTGCTGCCCTCCGATCTGGAGGAGAGGGTTGACTTGGCTTCCCAAGGCTCCCGTTGCAAATCCGGGTGCGCCAAAACCTGCTTGACCGGCTTGGGCAACATCCCGTCCAAAATCATCTTGAAGCGCGCCAGCCGCTCCGATCTGCCGGTTGATGTCGTTTGCCGAAAGACCGCCAAGTTGTCCGATTGCACCAAGCTGCCCTCCGAGTATGTTTTGCTCAAGGCCAGGGATCGCCAGCTGTGCCTGCTGTTGAAACCCTCGCTCACGACCGAGCAAGTCAGCGGCCACACCCGATACCGCACGGTTGGCCTGGTCCTGCAGGAACTCCTGCTCGAAGCCCTGACGCGCCGTGCCCCTGAGCCCGCTCGCTCCGAACTGGCCTTGCAGGGCTGGGAACTGAATGTTGCGGAACTGGTCGACCAGCGGGTCGGTCAAGCGCGCAAATTCACCGTTCAAAAACGGCGCGGATAAATTCTCACCAGCTGCCGTGGCCTGCAAGCCGGCGGGGACACCAAAGCCTCGGGAGAAGTCCAGCGCTGACTGGGCCTCCGGGATCGCGAGGTTCTGGAACCCACCGCCGGCTGCCTGCTGCAGGGTGGACTGGCCCGGCCCCGCGCCGATGAAGGAACCACCGGCCAATCCTGGCAGAAAGCCCTGCGCAGCTTCGACAGCCGGATTAACCCCCTGCTGTCCAACGATGTCAAAGGCTTGGCGCTGAAAGGGCGTGAAGCCCGCTGTTGGAATCGGCGCCGTGCGCCTGGTGGCGTCCTGAGCGTCGGCTAAGACATTGCGCCCCCGCTGTGTGCCGGGTGAGCGGTCGACGTTGACGCCGCCGAAGAGAGCCATATGCGTTACACTCCGTCGAGAGTGTAGTATTTCTACAACGGATTGAAGGGATTAGCAAATTAGGAACTACGCTCCCACCGCCGCCATTTGGCTATAGCCATGGTTCTGCCTTGAAATTCACGCTCTACGAAGCCGACATATTCCCAATTCGCTTTAACGCCCTCTGGCACATGAGGGCGTTGCCCCCATTCCGTGAAGCGTTCCAACCCCTCGCGGTTGGCTGAATCATAAATCTGTTGAGGCGTTTTCGCCTTTTCCATGGGCCATGTGCTGTGGTCGTCGGTCATATCACCAGAGACCCCGCCTCACCCACAAACATGACCAGCAGGTTGCTTACGTTCCATGTGACACCAGTCACGTTGGAGCTGGCGTTGCCTACCTCTATGCGGAAAATGTCGCCCACATCCCCGGCTGGGACGCTAAGGGGCACAATCGCAGTATATGCGGTGTCAGGCTGGTTCGATCCGATGAATAGGGCGCGCGGGGTTCCAGCTATGGCCTCGGTCACATTGAAGGATCTAACATTGAAAGTGCGACGTGAGCCGCTAGTCGCATGGTTGATGCTGAACTCGTAGAAAATCACCCAATCACCCTCGAAATTGAAGGTGAACTGGCCCGTGACCGGATCGACCGTCACGCCGCGCTCATAGAGCTCTGTGTCAAAGAAGGTGATCGGCTGAAATGCCCCGGTGATGTCAGGGCCAGCGACAGGCGTTGCCAGATCCATCGCACCCTGCGCTGCCACACGCAACTCGACAATCAAGAGCTCCAGAGCTGCCACCCGCGCCGCAAGCGCATCGATCTGCGCCCCTGCCTCATCCGCAAACTGGTTGCACTTCAGCGACACGTCGCGGGCGTGATTTTCGCCAGTCTGGTGGAGGCGTCGGGACCCTAGGGGCATCTACAAACCAGGACGGGAAAAGAACCTAGGCCAATGGATGTGCGCCCAGCGCTCTAGCCAGCGTATGCGCAGGCGGTGGCGCTCTAGGCGCTCTCTGTGGCGCTCAAGCAAATCGCCATGCTCTCTAACCACGCCCGCCAACCATTCTACATGGGTCTCCAACGCCTCGACCCGAGCCCGCAAATCAATAGGGTCTCCACCAAGCTTGTCGACGAGTTCACGCATCATGGTGCTCATGCGTGCGGCGTCGACGCCCTCTTTGACGCCTTCCTTGATCGCGGTCTTCATTCGTTAGCCTCCCTCGACCCCCAAGTGCGTCGCAATGCGCTTCACCAGCGCTTCTAGGTCCGAAATGCGCCGTTCGAACATCTCTCGGTGGAACCTATCCACCTCATCTTCGTTTGAAGTCATGGCAATCATGCCCATCACAGATGCGCGCCTAACTTGCCGAGAGAATTTCCCATGCGCAGGACAAACAGCGATGTCCGTATATGCGGTTTCGCCAACCACTTCGCACGGCTCATCACATTTGTGGCAGCGTAGCACCCTGCGACTATCTGGCAGCCTTGCCCCCTCTATTTCACGCAATATGCGCTTTTCCTCTTTGGTAGCCACCCCGTCCCAAATGCTCATCACCTAGTACCCGTCGTCACGCCCGACAGCTGCAGCGCCGTCGCGGACTGCCAATCACCCGTCTGGTCCATCTCGATGTCATGGTACCTGCCATTGGTCCTGAGCGGAATGTCGCCGTTCGGCTCTGGGGTGTAAGTGGTTGGGCTCGGCAGAGGATCGTTGAGCTTGTTGCGTGTCGCGATCCTGACCGTTGGTGACCCGCCCTCCGTGACCGGAAGCGCTGCGAGCAGCTGAACACTCTGTGCCGGGTCGGCTAACAGCCCTTCAGAAAATGCCCATTTGCCATCAGCAGGCGAGCCATTGAATAAGGCCACCTTGCCCTCGGCATCGATCGCGCCTGCCGTGCGCTCGCCGCTGGTCCAGAACGGGTCGTCGAGCGGTGGCAAGGGAGCATCGAGCGTCGGATATGGGTTCAGGTCGAGGTTGGTGCCCGGCGGCACGAAGTCGCCCAGAACATAGGCGTCGATGTCCTGGTAGCTGAAGCCCTGCTGTCCTAGCGATGGCTTCCAGATCAAGGCGCGGTTCGGCACGTCACCCTGAGATCCCTGCCCGGTGAACAGCCAGCGAGCAACGCGCGTCTGCCGGTCATAGTGGGGCTGGATGCGAAACTCTTGCCCGGCGC
>JBPCVQ010000545.1:0-13118 GCA_051010395.1 Geminicoccaceae bacterium
CAGAGGGGCTTACAAGTCGGTCGATTGTTACAGCGGTGCTTCCGAGGCCGACTTGGGCGCTGACTTTCCGCCGAAGGCGGCGAAGCTGCTTCGAGACCGGCAGATCGAGGCGGTCGCCGATTACCTGATCGCCAAACTCATGGGCCAGGGCGAAGCGACATATCAGCAATGCATCGACTTCTGGGGCGAAGGCGCTCGCCAATGCGCCGCCATGAAGAAGTGACCCTGAAGCGGCGGGCGGATCAGGTCGATCCGCCCGCAGGTCTCTCGACATCACCTGTCAGAGGCTGAATACGTAAAGCATCGAGCCCGGCTCCATCTTTTCGAGCCCCTTGGTCCCGTCAACGAACCATTTCGGCCAGGCGCCGCCGAGGCCGACCAGAAGGGCGACATATTGCTTGCCGTCCACCTCATAGGTCATGGGCGGTGCATTGATGCCGGCGCCGGTGTTGAAGCGCCATTTTTCCTCGAGCGTCTCGGCATCGAGGGCCACGAACTCACCGGAGGGATGGCCGGTGAACACCAGACCGCCGGCCGTGGCCAGAATGCCGCCGAGGAGCGGGTATTCGGTCTCGTGCTTGGCTGCGATCTCGCCGGTGGTGACGTCGATTGCGGTCACCGAGCCCGTAATCGCCTGATGCTGGCGCGGGCCGCCGCCGGTGAACCATTCACGCGGCTTGTAGCTCTCACCCGGGATCATCTCCTCGTTGGTCATCTCGTTGCAGCTTTCGATGACCGGGATGTACCAATATTTCAGATCCGGGTGATAGGCGGTCGGCGGCCAGTTCTTGCCGCCCATATTGCCGGGGCAGGAGACGCCGAGCGGATTTTCCCGCGTCGGCGCCGTACCCGGCAGATAGGTCTGGAGCTGGCTGTCGGGATCGTAATCGAGGGGCCGCCCGGTCTCGG
This sequence comes from Geminicoccaceae bacterium, assembly GCA_051010395.1. Lineage (GTDB taxonomy): Bacteria > Pseudomonadota > Alphaproteobacteria > Geminicoccales > Geminicoccaceae > JANQPX01. The sequence goes on from JBPCVQ010000545.1 coordinate 910, forward strand.
GATCGAGGCCGCGCGTCCAGGTCAGGTCCTTTACGAAAGCCGTACCCCAGACGAACTCGCCGGATGTCCGATCCAGCGCGTAGCCGAAGCCGTTGCGATCCGCATGCAGGGCCACCTGCCTGTCTACGCCATCGACGGTGACGTCCACCAGAACATGCTCGGAGACGGCGTCATAGTCATAGGGATCGTTCGGCGTGTACTGGAAATGCCACTTGATCTCGCCGCTGTCCGCATCCAGGGCAAGTGCGGAGTTTGTGTAGAGATTGTCGCCCGGGCGATATTCCGCATCCCAGTCCGGCCCGGGATTACCAATCCCCCAGATGATCAGATCCTGCTCTGGATCATAAGAGCCGGTGACCCAGGTCGAGCCGCCTCCCGTCTTCCATGCATCATGGTCGTCCGCCCAGGTGTCATGACCAGGCTCGCCGGGGGCGGGGATGGTGTGCCGCCGCCAGATTTCCTGGCCGGTATTCAGGTCGGTGGCCGCCAGCCAGCCGCGAATGCCATATTCAGCACCGCCGACACCGGTTATCGCCATGTCCTTCACGATCAAGGGCGCACCTGTGATGGTCTCGGCAATGCCGGGATCGGCGACCTCGCGCTCCCAAGTGACCTCGCCGGTTTCCTTGTTCGTGGAGATCAGCCGGCCGTCGAGGGTGTGCGAGACCACCTGGTCCTTCCAAAGGCCGACGCCGCGATTGTTGACGCCGCAGCAGGCGACCGCACCGGCCCAGTCCTTATCGGTCTCGGGGTTCATCTTCCAGACGAGCTTGCCGTTGCCGCCGGTCATGTCGAGCTTGTAGACCGAGCCCCAGCCATCGGTGATGAACATCATGCCGTCTTCGACGATGGGGGTGCCTTCGAGCCCGCCATGGGGCCAGATGCCGCCGCCTTCGATGCCGCCGAGCGCATAGGTCCAGGCGACATTCATGTCACCGACATTATCCTTGGTGATCTCGTTCAGCGTCGAAAAACGTTTGGCGGAATAGTCGCCATGATGGGTGAGCCAGTTGCCGGGCTCGCTCGGCGCCTGCAGCAGCCGGTCGTGCGTGACGTCATCAGCAAGAGCCGCCCCGGAAAAGGCGAGCAGCAGCCCGCCTGCCAAACACGTCGACAGACGCCAGCGATCGTGGATCGACATCGTTTACCTCCCTGCGAGGTGCGTCGTCTTCTGATGAAGACGCGCGGTATGGTTATCCCCAACATCATAATCTCAAGTTTCGTCAGGAAGGCGTCAATATTCACCAAGACTATAGTCAGTATAGGTGCGGCCTATTGTGAAACTGGCTAGGATGAAAACTGCCGGCCATCAGACGAAAGCCGGCCGGATGGGAGGAGCGCGAATGACGAGAACAAGAAGGCGACCCCTTGGACGGCGTCGGCTCCTGACCGCACTCTTCATTCTTGCCAGTGCTCTGATACCAGGTGCGCAGATAACCGAAGCCCATAATAATCCCGGCTTCAAGGAGGTACTGCTGCTGCGCATCGAAATAGCCACTGAACCTTTGTCGGAAGGCGCGTTTGCCACCTATAGCGAAGCGTTCGGCCTGGACCTTCCGAAGAAATCGATCGAGCTGATCTGGCGGGTGGTGGAGGGGACAGGTGAAGGTATAACCTTCGGCGTCGCCAAAGGCGACAGCATACATGCGGATGGGCTGGCCGACGGCGCCAATTCCAGGATTCTGCGTGGCGACGATATCCGTATCATCAACGTCGCCGGTGCGGCTGGACCGTTCACGATCGAGATCTATGCCAATGTCATCGATCGATCGAAACCGGCGGACAGCTGAGATCCGGTAACGTCGAAACGGGCTCGACGATCGAGTTGAAATGGGTTCGACGTTCGAGACGGACTCGACGTTCGAGTTCAGGCGGCAATGTGAAGGATCTCTTCGGAACGCTTTTGCAGCATGCCCGGGATCCACTCCAGATCATCATCGCCGAGGTGAGCATGGTCGACCAGGCGACCATCGATGCGATAGACGACATGATTGGGCTGGCTGAGCTGCGTGACCATCGACGGATCGAGATCGAGCAGCCGGCCCATCAGGATCATGTTCATGGTTTCATGGCCGACGACGGCCAATGGTGCATCGCTGCGATCTTCGAGATGATGGCTGAGCGTGTCGGCGACATAGGATGAGATGCGCTGATTAGCGTCCGCGCAGCTCTCGCCGTCCGGCCAGCGGGTCGACCATTTATTCTGCTCACGGCGGGCGCGAAAATCGGGCCATCGTTCGTCGATTGCCTTCAAGGTCAGGCCTTCTGCGGCACCGAAACGAAGCTCGCCCAGCCGGTCATCTTTCTCGATCGAGATATCGAGTGCCTTGGCGATGATTTCTGCGGTTTTTCTGGCGCGGCCAAGCGGGCTTGCCAGGATCAGGGAAGGCGGCCTTACCTTCAGGCTGATTGCAACGCCATTGGCCTGCTGACGACCGAGTACGGTAAGCGGCGAGTCCTTGCCGCCCTGCAGGCGTCCTTCGAGGTTCCACTCCGTCTGACCGTGCCGGATCAGATAGAGTGCTCGCTTCTCACCCATGGCTGGTCACCTATCGCCGGCCGACGACCGCATCCGGTCCAGACCATGCCAGACGATCTCTGCGACCTCGAAATCCTCGGGCGTGTTGATGTCGAGCACCTCGAGTTTAGAGACCACGAGGGGGTAGCAGTTTTCGGTGTTCATGCGCTTTCGGTGGGCCAGTGCATGCGCCGTCCTCGTGACATAGAGGCCGGTGGTTTCGAAGATCAGCGGCTCCAGCTCGAAACTGTTGGGGATGGTGCCATCAGGGCGGAAATAAGCAGGCCGTCCTTCTTTCCACGGGTAGAAAGCCTCCTTCCCGACGGCGCAGACGCTGTCCACATCCTGCTCGTCGATCGCACGGATTGCAGCCGCGTAGGTTTCTGGCCGAATGAAAGGAGCCGTCGGCACCGCCTGCATCACCAGGCGCGAGCTCTTGTAGTTGCTCGCCTGCCAGTACATCAGATCGTCGCCGGAGGCGGCGTTGCTCGCAAGCTCGTCCGGGCGTTTCAACGGCACGGCACCATATTGTTGACCCATTGAGAGGATCTCATCGTTTTCGCTGTCGATGACCACGAGGTCGATCAGCTCGCAGGCAAGCGCGTGGCGGATCGCGTGGCAGAACATCGGCGCATCGCCGAGTTTGCGCATGTTCTTGCCGGGTACGCGCGAACTCTGCCCCTTGGCATGGACGAAGGCGACGACCTCGGGCGGCGACTTGCGCTCAGGTCGCGGTGGGCTGCGCTCAGCCCTCGAACTTGGCTCTGTCATGGAGATATTTACGTCCGTATTGATGATCGATCAGGAAGTCTTTTTCCGATGATGACATGCCGAAGCTGCTGGCAAGCGCCTCGCGCGGCAGCTTCTCGATATAGCAGCTCAAATCCTTGACCGAGCGGGCGATCGCCACCATGCGCTGAAATTCGTCCGGCTCCAGACTGCATTCGATGTGATGCACGAAGGAATGCCGTGACAGTGCGAAATGCCGCTCGACCATCTCAGCGCCGAGTGCGATCGCTGCAAGCGACGGTTCGATGCCGACCTCATGGCCGGAATAGCCGATTTTGATGCGCTCGTCACCGAAATGGCGTTTCAGGACAGGGATGTTGCCGAGGCGCAGCTGATCCGGCGGGCAAGGATATCGGGCGACGCAGTGCAGGATGTTGATTTGGTGATGCGGAAACATCTCGACGGCATGCTCGATCTGGAGAAGGTCGCTGCCGGCTACCGATAGGACGATGCGCTTATCCTTGGGGATGCGCTCGGCGGTCGCCTTTAGAAATTCGGCATTGCGCGCGTTGATCGACGCGACCTTGTAGATCGGCAGGTCGTAAGGCGTCATGAAGTCATAGGAAACGGCATCCTGAATGGTCGAGAACCAGGGGATATTCTCCGCTTCACATTTGGCGTCGAAACGCTTGTAGTCTTCATGGTCGAACTCGAAGATCGTGCGGTAGTCCTGGTAGCTCTTGCCATAGGGACTTTCATAGGTCGAACTCAGTTTTTCTTCGCTATAGAAGGTTTCGACGTCCTTTTTCTGCATCTTGATAAGGTCGGCGCCTGCCCAGTTCGCAGCTTCGACCATGCGCAGGAGGACATTCAGGTTGCCCATGTGATTAGTGGTGAATTCGGCGACGAATTCCATCAATGATCCCTCAGCAAAATGGATGTCTTCCTTCGGCAACGCCTGGACGAGGAGCGGGATAGCCAAAAAACCTTCGACCGCTCGGTCGTGACGATGTTCGACGGGGTTGGCTTAACACAACCTAATAAATGATAATATAGAAAGATATACAACCTATGATGTAATTTTTGGGGAAGATTGCCCAAGCCTTCCCAAGCCTTTGGTCATGCGCAGGCGCGGTCGAACGACGGCAGCAGTGATCGGAGTTCGCTGAGCTGAGCCGAGACACTGCCTGGTTCGGGAAAGGCGATGCCGAAGCCTTCGGCATAGGCTTGAAAAACGGCATTGAAACGCGGGCCGCGAATGCGCAGGGCCTCGGGTGTGGTGATGCAGAAGGTGGGTATGTCGACATGCATGCTGCGCGCCGCGGCAAGCGACGTGCTGGGACAGCCGACGACCACTTCAGGACGCATCAATGCCAGCACCTCCTCGGCGCAGATGATCTCGCGTTCCAGGTAGAGGCGTCCGTCGACGTCGACGCCGCCGTCCCTGCGGGTCGCGATGTAGCTTTCCAGGCCGAGACTGCCGGCAATGTGCGCAGCGGTGAGATCGAAGCCGTCGATTACCAGCGCGCCCGGGCGCTTGGCCTTCAGAAGAGCGTCCAGTGCTTGCCGCTTCGCCGATCCGATCGGAAAGGGGCCGACCGGCAGGCCCTGCTTGGCATAGGGTGTTTTGTTCGGATGGAACAGGTTGAACTCGACGTCGGCTCGAAGCGCATAGAGCTGTGGAATGACCAGAGCGCCCTTTAAGAGCGCCGTCCCTGTCCTGGCGATGACCGCGCTCTGCAGCTCCCACATGGTGAACAGGTCGCCGATACCGTCTGTCACATGGACGATGGCCGTGTCCCGCCGCCTGAGAGCCGGCACCCGCCTGTAGAAGGCGCTTGCGCGGTAAAGCGGAAAGGCGATGACATCAGCCGGCCGGTCCAGAATATCGCCGATAACCCGCCGATTGCCGATGTCGAAGCTCGACACCGTGCATCGGGCATCCGGGCAGACTTCGCCAAGCGTCGTCTGTACGCCCTCCGGACTGATCCGTCCTTGATGATCGAAGAGATAAAGGCAGATGTCGTCGACCGCAAAATACTTGATACAGGCCACAATCTCCTGCAGCTGCACCTGTTTGCTGGCGATTGCGACGAGGCGTGTCATGTCCCGTTAATCTCTTCTTTAAGTCAGGCCCGGCGGCGCTGCCGCCTACCAGGCGGTGAAGCCGCCGTCCATGACCAGGTTGGCGCCGGTCATGTAGGAGGAGGCATCGGAGAGGAGGAAGATGATGCCGCCGACATATTCTTCCGCCTCCGCCATGCGTCCGAGCGGCACTTTTTGATGGTAGCGCTTCTGGAAGGCTTCGTTCTGGTTGTTGGATACGCCCGCGAATGTCACGATATTGGTGCGCACACCTTTGGGGGCCCAGTAGGTGGCGAGATAGCGGGTGAGGTTGTAGAGCGCCGATTTCGAGACGGAGTAAGCCGCAGGTTTGAAGAAGATCTCACCATTCCTGCGGCGATCCTCATAAAGGCTTTGGTCCGGCGACACCACGCCGTAGATCGAGCCGACATTGACGATCGAGCCGCGCCCCGCTTTTGCCATCGCCCCGCCGATCACCTGACAGCAGAGCACAACGCCCTTGGTGTTAACGGTCATGACACGGTCGAACACCTCCTCTGGAAACTGCTCGAAGGGGCCGCTGACTTCAGGCGGCGCATCGGGCGTGGTGTCGATGCCGGCATTGTTGACGAGGCCTGTCGGCACCGCACCCCAGTGATCGAGGACCATGTCAAGCCCGTCCTGCAAGGACCTGCGGCTGGTGACGTCGGCTTTGACGAAGAAGAGCCTCGGATCATCGATGCGATCGCCGTAGCGTGCGTGAATGCGCGCCCGATCGTCGGAAAGATCGAACACTGCAACCTTGGCGCCGTCATCGGCGAGGCTGGTTGCGAAGGCATGGCCGAGCTGGCCGAGGCCGCCGGTGACAACAATGATACGATTCTCGAGATCGAACCTATTCATGATGCCTTGACTCGCGCGAGAATGAATGGGGTTGACAACCTAAAGGTTGCACCGTCGACGTTAAATGCGCGGCATAGACGAAAATTACGCGCTTGTCGATGTGTGATCTGCTATCTCGGAACGCGGCCGTGTTCTTGACCCTCCCGGCAAATGGAGGCAGATACGAATGAAACGCCATGACTTCTTGTCTAACGAAGCAACGCTTCCTTCCCGATGATCGCCGGCATCAGCCGGCGGGCAGCGCCCGCCAGCCATGAGCGCGATCGTGCGAAAAGCCGCCAAGGGGCTTCGCCTGCTGCGGGATCGCCGGTTTCGGGGCGGCCTTTTCAAGGGGGTCGCGGCGACGTTGGAACATCGGGCTGCGCTCGAACCCTACAGGTTTTCAAGCGTCGTCGATGTCGGCGCCAATCGCGGCCAGTTTACCCTTCTGATGGCAGGGCTTCGGCCCGATGCCGCCATTTTGGCCTTCGAGCCTCTTATCGAGCCCTACAGAAAGCTTATCGAGGTTACTGCCGGCTTTTCGAACGTACGGGCGTTTCATTCGGCGATCGGACCGGAGCGCGCCAGTGTGGCGATGAACGTCGCCAATCAGGATGATTCGTCGTCTATCCTGCCGATCACCGGTCTGCAGGAGCAGATTTTTCCTAATACGGGCCATCAGCGCACCGTCGATGTCCGCATGGCGCCGCTCGGAGATTTTCTGGAGGGGCAGCAGATGGCGAGGCCTAGTCTCCTCAAAATCGACGTGCAAGGCTATGAGCTGGAAGTGCTGAAGGGATCGAGGGAATATCTCGATCGCTTCGATGTCCTTTATGTCGAGGCGTCGTTCCTGGAGCTCTATGAAGGCCAGCCGCTTGCTCACGACGTCATCGCGGCTCTCGGCGCCGAGCGGTTTCACCTCGCCGCCATCCACAATCTCGTCAATGCTCCGGACGGTCGTGCGGTTCAGGCGGATTTCCTGTTCGAGCGCCGCTGATCGTCGGTGGCATGACCACATCAGAAACTTCCTTGATGACAGGCCAGTGACCATCCACATAACCGCTTGATGAAAAGCTAATGCCGAATCAAGTTCAGAATGAGTTAAATGCTGCAGACCTGCCGTCGATGCAGCCTTTTCGGATCATCACGGACGACATGGCGTGAAACACCTCCCCAACCAACAGCTCAGGCAAGTCAAGGCCGTCGGCCCGGCCGACCCGTTAAATATAGGTGTGGGCAAAGGGGGGCTTGAGGTCTGGCCACCGGTGGTGCTGGCGCCGATGGCGGGGATTACCAATGCCGCCTTTCGCGTTCTTTGCCGCCGGTTTGGCGCCGGGCTCTATGTCAGCGAGATGGCGACGGCGCGTGGCATCGTCGAGGATTGGCCGCGTTCGCGCGAGATCAGCCATTTCGCGCCGGACGAAAACCCAAAAAGCATTCAGCTCTATGCGACCGATCCGCACTGGACAGCGCTTGCCGTCGAGAAGCTGGTGAGCGAAAGTCGGGTCGATCACATCGATCTCAATTTCGGCTGCCCTGCGAGAAAGATAACGCGCAAGGGCGGTGGTGCCGCCTTGCCGCTTCGAAGGCGGTTGTTTCAGGACATCGTCGCGGCGGCTGTCCGTCATGCGGGCTCCGTGCCGGTGACCGTCAAGATGCGCCTAGGCGTCGATCACGGGCTCCTGACCTATCTCGAAGCCGGGCGCATCGCCGAGGGGGAGGGGGCTGCAGCGATAGCCTTGCATGCGCGCACTGCCGCCATGCTCTATTCAGGCCGTGCGGAGTGGGAGCGGATTGCCGAGCTCAAGGCCGTGATCAAGAGGATTCCAGTGCTCGGCAATGGCGATGTTTTCCAGGCGGAGGACGCACTGGCCATGATGCAGCAGACTGGCTGCGACGGTGTCGTCATTGGGCGGGGGTGCCTCGGTCGCCCCTGGCTCTTTCATGAGCTTGCAGAGCTTTTCGAAGGGCGAATGCGGCCGGCGCCACCGGCGCTCGGTGAGGTTGTCGAAGTCATGATGGAGCATGCGCGTCTTCTGGTCGAGCTGCGTGGCGAGGGGCTGGCAATCCCGGAATTCAGAAAGCACGCAGGCTGGTACGTCACCGGTTATGGTTTGCCACCAGAGCAGCGGAAAAAACTTCTTCGGGTGGAAAGTTTTAGTGAACTCAATGACCTGATCATGAAACTTGATCCAGAACTTAAAGTTGATAACTCCACCCTCCAGGCACCGCGCGGCAAGGCTGGCAATCCACAAAAGGTGAGCCTGCCGGAAGGTTTTCTCGCCGATCGGGACAATCCGGCCCCCCTCGGTGCCGAGCCCATCACCACGCTCTCCGGAGGCTGATCCGGCGCGGATCTGCGTTGGCCTGGTGTTGCCCCGGCGTCTTGAGCCCTTATTCCACGTCATCTAGTCTCGAAGAAAGTACGGCATGTCCCTGCCAGGGACCGGAGAGAGTTATGCAGAGCACGACCTTCATCGATCTGATCGGCAACACCCCGCTGGTGCGTCTGAAGCGCGCATCGGAGGAAACTGGCTGCACCATCCTCGGCAAGGCCGAATTCCTCAATCCCGGACAGTCGGTCAAGGACAGAGCCGCGCTCTGGATCATCCGGGATGCGGAAAAGCGTGGGCAGTTGAAGCCGGGTGGCACGATCGTCGAGGGAACGGCCGGCAATACCGGCATCGGCCTGTCGCTGGTCGGCAATGCGCTCGGCTACAAATCGGTGATCGTGATGCCGGAAACCCAGAGCCAGGAGAAAAAGGACATGCTCCGGCTTTGCGGCGCCGAGCTGATTTTGGTGCCCGCCGTACCCTATCGCGATCCGAACAACTATGTGCGCTATAGCGGCAGGCTGGCGGAGGAGTTGGCGGAGAAAGGGGAGAACGGCGCCGTCTGGGCGAACCAGTTCGACAATACCGCCAACCGTCAGGCCCACTACGAGGGGACAGGCCCGGAGATCTGGCGTCAGACCGACGGCAAAGTCGACGGCTTCGTCTCCGCCGTCGGTTCCGGCGGGACCCTTGCAGGGTCGGGCATGGCGTTGAAGGAGCGCAACAAGGATGTCACGATCGCGCTTGCCGATCCCTGTGGCTCGGCGATTTACAATTACTACGCCCATGGTGAACTCAAGGCCGAGGGCAACTCGATCACGGAGGGCATCGGCCAGGGCCGCATCACCAAGAACCTGGAGGGTGCGCCAATCGATGCCTGGTTCCAGATCCCCGATTCCGAAGCCCTGGAGATCTGCTTCGAGCTTGTGGTCGAGGAAGGGCTGATCCTCGGCGGCTCCTCCGGCATCAACATCGCCGGCGCCATTCGCCTCGCCAAGGAACTCGGCCCCGGCCACACCATCGTCACGATCCTCTGCGACTACGGTAACCGCTATCAGAGCAAGATGTTCAATCCGACTTTCCTGAAGGACAAGGACCTGCCGGTGCCGCCCTGGATGGAGGCGGCATAGCGAAACGGGGACCTGGTGTCTTCTCGGGCCGCTCGAACTCAAAGCCCGAGCCCGCGTTGACCGCGAAGACCATCCGACATGTTGTCTGGTTTCTCGCGCGCGACTATGAAGGCTAAACGACATTGATCAGCAACGAGGCCAGCATGGCGCCGGTTGAACGCAACGTACTTGTTACAGCATCTTGGCTCGCCCAGCATCTGAACGCACCTGATGTTCGCGTGGTGGATGCCACTTACACCTTGCCGACGCTCAATCGGAACCCGCGCGCCGAATATGACGAGGCGCATATTCCCGGTGCTGTCTTCTTCGACATCGACGATGTCGCCGACGACGCGAGTGACCTTCCTCATATGGTGCCGGATGCGGCGAAGTTTTCGAGCCGGGTCAGAAAGCTCGGGCTTGGAGATGGGGTTCGCATCGTCGTCTATGACAATAACCGGTTTTCGGCGAGCGCCAGGGTCTGGTGGATGTTTCGTTTGTTCGGTCATGACGACGTGGTCGTGCTCGATGGCGGGCTCAACAAGTGGCGGGCTGACGGTCACCCTGTTGACGATCGTTCCGTGACGCCGACTGAGCGGCATTTCACAGCCAGGCAGAATAATCTTCTTTACCGCGATATCGATCAGATCCGCGATCATGTCGTGAACCCGTCGGAACAGCTGGTCGATGCCCGATCGGCCGGACGATTCAGGGGCGAGGAGGCGGAACCGCGCCCGGGACAGCGCGCAGGGCACATTCCGCACAGCCTGAACCTCCCCTTTGCCGATCTGATCGCGCCCGACGGCACTTTTCTTCCGACCGAAGACCTATGGCAGCGTTTCGCCGAAGCTGGCGTCGATCCCAAAAAGCCGATCGCCACAACCTGCGGCTCAGGCGTTACCGCCTGCACATTGGCGCTGGCGCTTTATCAGCTTGGCGTGCCTGACGTCGCCATCTATGACGGTTCCTGGACCGAGTGGGGTGGCCGCGCCGACACACCGATCGAAACGTGAGCCCGGACGGGTCGGACACCGCTCCGCGGGCGTCGGATACCGATCCGCGAGTTAAGGGTTGGGTCGAAAGCAACGTCACTTTTCTTGAGATGCGGGGGCGGCCCGATCGTCGACTTGCCCAGGCGAGATCGGGTGTCGAAGTGCGCCGTGCCGTCCAGCCAACGGCATCGTTCTACCGCTATCTCTATGACACGATCGGCGCTGATTGGACCTGGTGGTCCCGCCGCCTCATGGATGACGACGAGTTGTTCGACGTTATCCATAATCCCCTGGTCGAGGTGAACGTGCTCTGGGTGCGTGGTGTTCCGGCGGGGTTGATCGAACTCGACCGTCGATCAGAGTCGGCGATAGAACTGCTGTATTTTGGCCTGATCCCCGACTTCGTCGGTAAGGGCCTTGGCCGCTACGCCCTCGATTGGGCGATCGATTGCGCCTGGTCCTTTTGCCCGTCACGATTTTGGGTTCACACCTGCGATCTCGATCATCCGAACGCGCTCGCCGTCTATCAAAAAGCCGGCTTCGTCATTTATGATCGCCAAAAAGACCGAGAAGCGATCCTCCACGATATGAGGCCGCCGCTTCGACATGGCGTCCACATCCCAGCCGACGAAATCACACCGGTTCACCCCACAGGCTCACCCCCATAAAGCACTGCCACCCCCTCAGCGTGTCGAGGTCCAAGTCAGCGAGGTGGCCGCGCCACCTAGCGGGGGAGGATGCCCCATCCTCCATGCTCAAATCCAGCACGATCCAAAGCTGTCCAAAAAGCCAAGCATTCCTCGACATTTAAATTAAAATACGTCCAGCAGTGTCCAAGGCTGTCCAGCGCGAGATACAAGCTTCCTGTATCGGAAATTGTATCGGAGGACAGAGCCATGGCGACGCGCGTCGAGAAGCGGCTGACCGCCATCAAGGTCAATTCCATCAAGAAACCAGGCTTTCACGCCGATGGCGGAGGGCTCTATTTGAGGGTCGAGCCCGGAGGATCCAAATCCTGGGCATTGCGCATCACAGTTCGCGGAAAGTCGCGAACGATCGGTCTGGGCTCGATACGCGACGTGACGCTGGCCGAAGCTCGCGAGCGGGTAGCCGAGCTGCGCAAAGTCGCCCGGCAGGGTGGCGACCCGATTGCCGCTCGGGACAGGAGAACCGAGAAGCAGACGCCGACGTTCGCTGAAGCCGCCGTAGCGGTCCACGCGGCACGCATCAATACCTGGCGTGACCCCAAACACGGGGTGCAATGGATCAACTCGCTTCGCACCTACGCCTTCCCAACGTTCGGGGAGAAGACGGTCGACAAGGTCACCAATGTCGACGTGATGGATGTGCTGACGCCGATCTGGATCGAGAAGCCGGAGACCGCCAGGCGGGTTCGGCAGCGGATGCGCACCATCTTCGATTGGGCGATCGCGCGGCATCACCGAGACACGATGAATCCGGTCGACGCGATTCGCGCTGCCATGCCGCGCCAGCCAAAGAGCAGCCGGCACTTCGAAGCGCTGCCCTATCGCGAGGCTCCCGCTTTCCTGATTGCGCTTGCAGAGGCCAAGGGCACGGCATC
>JBPCVQ010000546.1:0-11043 GCA_051010395.1 Geminicoccaceae bacterium
GTCCAGGGATGCCGCCAGTGACACCCGTTCGAGTGTCGGGTTGGGCTGGACGATGTCGCCTTGGCAGCGATCGCCGCCTTTGCCGTCGAAGGTGACGCCATCGCCTTCGAGATGGACGATCTCGATATAGTAGGTCGGATCGTAGACAGCGAAGGAGACGGCTTTCGATTTCGGATCGATCGGCTCTAGGATCGGCACCTCGAAGCGCATCCACATGCGCCCGTCGCGAAGCCCGCTTTCATAGCGTGACACCTCGCCGAGCTCGACGGTGACGCCGTCGGCCTTGACGTCGGTGAAGTAGTCATACTCAGTGAGGTTGGTGAGGTTCTTCTTGGCGATCTCCATCCAGACGTCGCCCGGGATCTGATTGCTGATATCGACCTCATCGGCAATCGCCACCGTGTAATAGTCGTCGAAGAACCAATCGAGCTCGAGCGCGCGCACCTTGCCGGCGTCGTCGAGGAGCACTTTGCTTTTGAGGTCGATCCAGGCATGGGGATGCGCTTCTGCCGGGGCAGCGCCCAAAACGACGAAGCCTGCCAGTCCGAGAAGTCTCCAGATCATGGGTCTGTCCCCGAAGAACGGTAAGCGATGGTATAGGGAATGATGGCCAGGGGGCTTTTGCCGGCTGGCATGTTGGCCGTAGTCTTGGACCAAGACCGGTAAGCGCCCCTTTCATAACCAAGGAAACCATGGTCGACAATCATCCGCCTGTCCTCAAGGTCGAAAATCTGATCCAGCGTTTCGGCGATCGCACCGTGCTCGACCTGCCGATATGGTCGGTGCCCCGGGCCCGGCACAGTCTGGTTCTCGGCGCATCGGGTTCCGGCAAGAGCACGCTGCTGCACGCGATTGCCGGCCTGATTGATCCAAGCGAGGGACGCATAGCGATCAACGGCCAAGGGCTGTCCGGTCTGAACAAACGGGAATTGGATGTGTTTCGCGGCCGGTATCTGGGGATCGTTCTGCAGAATCTGCATTTGATATCGGCGCTCAGTATCCGGGACAATCTCCGTCTCGCCCAATCGCTCGCTGGACGGGTGCCTGAACCGGACCGGGTTGACGAGCTTCTCGAACAGGTCGGGCTTTCTCGTTTCGCGAAACGGAAGCCTGATGAGATCAGCCATGGTGAGCGCCAGCGAGCGGCGATTGCGCGGGCATTGGTCAACCGCCCGCTCTTGCTGCTGGCGGACGAACCGACATCGGCTCTGGATGACGACAACGCGCACAAGGTGATGGATTTTCTGATGCAGCAGGCGACGCTGTCGGGGGCGACCCTGGTTGTTGCCACTCACGATCAGCGCATCGCCAGGCATTTCGAGGATCGGCTGTTTGTGGACGCGGCAGGATGAGCCTCCTCGGACTGAGTATTGCCTATCTTCGAGCCCGGCTTCTCGGCACCTCTCTGAACCTGCTGCTCTTGGCCCTCGGCGTCGGCATGATCGTACTTTTGCTGCTGTTCACCGCCAAGCTCGAGGAGCGTCTGACGAGGGATGCAGCAGGGCTGGACTTGGTCATCGGCGCCAAAGGCAGCCCGCTGCAGCTCATTCTTTCAAGCATCTACCATCTCGATATCCCCACAGGAAACATTCCGATTTCGGAGGTGGCGCGCTGGCGCGGTCACGATCTGGTCGAGGGCGTCATGCCACTCGCTCTCGGCGACAGTCTGGGCGGCTTTCGCATCGTTGGCACGGAGCCCGCCTATGCCAAGCACTACCAGGCGACCCTGAGCGACGGCCGCTTTTGGGAAGCCCGCTCGGAGGCCGTGCTCGGCAGCGACGTCGCTGCGAAGACTGGCCTTCTGATCGGCGACCGCTTTCTCGGCAATCACGGTCTAGCACCGGGCGGCCCCACCCATGGTGACCACCCTTATGAGGTGGTCGGCCTGCTGTCGCCGACGGCCAGCGTCATCGACCGATTGGTCCTGACCGGCGTGGACAGCATCTGGGCGTCCCACGGCATCAAGGCGATTGACGAAGAACATGGTGCGGATGAAGAAGTTGTTCACGACGACGATCATCATCGCGAGTCCACAGAGCCAAAGTCCACCGACCGCCGGCAGGCGGCAGTGACGGCTTTGCTGGTGCGTTATCGATCGCCGCTGGCCGCGGTTCAGCTGCCGCCCCTGGTCAATCAGACGGCCGGGCTGCAGGCGGCGGCACCCGCTCTGGAAATGGCACGTTTAGTTTCGATGATCGGCGTAGGGAGGGACGCCGTCAGTGGATTTGGCCTGCTGCTCATGGCGATGGCGGGGCTCAGCTTGTTTATCGGTCTTACTCATGCACTGCAGGCCAGGCGCTATGATCTGGCCGTGATGCGGACCATGGGCGCCTCACGGCGAACGCTGTCTACACAATTGCTGCTGGAGGGTGCACTGCTCGCGGGTGGTGGTGTGGTTCTCGGCTTGCTCCTTGGTCACGGCGCCGCTGGTCTGTTGGCCGCGAGCTTTCCTGGAGCCGGGAAGCTCGGCCTGACCGGTTGGACCTGGGTGTTCGAGGAGATCTACGTCGTCGGCTTCGCCCTCGCCATCGGCCTGATCGCGGCGCTTATCCCGGCCGTCCAGGCCTATCGCACCGACATTGCGGCGACACTGGCATCGGGACGCTGATCGGCTAAGATTAAAATGAGGCGCGATCGGAAACAGGGGAGGCCGCGTTCGATGAGCAGGAAGATGAATTGGGCGTCAGCCGGCACCGTCAGACGCTTGTCCAGGGGTGTGGCAGCGCTTCTCGTGGTCGGTTTCGCATCGGCGCTTGCCGCCGAAACCCCGACGGACCAGGCTGGCCCGATCGACTCTGAGGACATTCCCTCGGTTCACAACACATTCTATCAGGTGCCGGAGGGCACGGTCAGCTGGGACGTGCTCGGGACCATGGATGTTGAGGTCGAGGTGATCGCGCCTTTGCAGACCCAGATGACCAAGAGCTTTACCGAGGAGGTCAAGGCGCTCGACGACCAGACCGTTCAGATCATGGGCTTCCTCTACCCGCTCAAAGGCGGCATGACGCATGAGCGTTTTCTCCTGACAGCCTGGCCGCCAAGCTGTCCCTTCTGCCTGCCGGCGGGTCCGACCCTGATGGTGGAAGTATTGACGGCCGATCCGGTCGAATTCAGCGAAGGCGCCATCTTGATGGCCGGCAGGTTCGACCTGCTCGAGAACGATCCCTCCGGCCTTTATTATCGGCTGCAGGAAGCGACACTGGTCGAACGTTTCGAGGATATCCGCTGGACCGGCCAGGGGCTGAACGATCAAGGCCTTCCCCGCTAGATCCACGTCGTCGTTCGACCCGACATCGTGAACTGGCCCTTCGACCAGCAGCAACGGACATCGACGATCAAAAGACCAGGCGGAGCCACAACGCTGCCTGGTTGATCGCATCAGATTTCCGGCGTCGGTTCCTGTCAATCTCTTCGCCAGGTTAGGCAAGC
Source organism: Geminicoccaceae bacterium (assembly GCA_051010395.1). Lineage (GTDB taxonomy): Bacteria > Pseudomonadota > Alphaproteobacteria > Geminicoccales > Geminicoccaceae > JANQPX01. The sequence goes on from JBPCVQ010000546.1 coordinate 3,430, forward strand.
TATCCTTTGGGATTCTTCGAAACTTGGAGATTTGAGAGCAAGTGCTCAGATGCTTGTTCGTCCATGGTGAAGGCTGCAGGCTTCACCATGCCTCCTATAGCTGATCAATTTGATCCTAGTCCTCGCTTCGCCTGCTTCATAAAGCAGCCAGCGTATGCTCCAAACCGCGACGGATATGGTCTTCTAGCAATTTCTGCGCGCCGATTGCATCTCTCGCGAGTGCGGCTTCAAACATGGCTTTATGTTCCTTCACGGCCTCTTCGCCGCGATAGGTCAAGACCAGCATCTGATAGCGGAGATATTTATCGTAAAGGATCGAATGCAGCGCGAGAAGGTTTCTCGAGTTGCAGGCCTTGATCATCGCCTGATGAAACTCCCGGTCATAGCGCTTCCAGGCTTCCTTCTCCGAATGATCACCGGACAGCATGCGCTGTTCCATGAGGTGAAGCTTGTGATGGGCGGCAACGAGGTTGCCCTCCCAATCGGTATCGCCGTTTTCGATCGATTCCTTCAGGGCGTGGCACTCGAGCAGCACCCGCAAGTTGGCAATCTCGACCAGATCATTCTTCGACACGGGTGTCACGAAGAAGCCCCGCTGTTCCTCTGCGGTGACGAACCCCTCGCTCGCTAGCCTGTTCAGTGTCTCGCGGAGAGTCGACAAGCTGGTAGCATATCGATCTTTCAGCGCATCCAGCTTGAGTTTTGCGCCAGGCTCGAGCCCTCCAAAAATGATGTCGCGTTTGATCGTCTGGTAGGTCGTGGAACCAACCGTGTTGAACTGTTTCTGCATGCTCGCATAACACCAGATGTTTTGCTAATCATCCTACAATTAGAGCTTTAACCGATAGCTATCAATGGTAATTTATATCTGTTTATATATAAAATATCATACGAAAAATATAACATTGCCCATGATTGACGTTGGCTGAGAACAGGAGGGCATGGCCCGAAAATCCTCATCCCGACAGGACCGGATAGAGGGCTGCCAGCTTGGCTTTCCTGAAACCGTGACCATGCGATCGTGGACATATTCGCCGATACTTCAGGATCCGCTACATGGCAGCATCAACTCGCACAATCCCTATTCGCCTGGGCATTGCGGGCATCGGCCTGGTTGGAAAACGTCACGCAGAGGCCATTCGCCGTCAGAGAAACGTTGCGCTGGCGAGCATTGTCGATCCCAGTGATGCAGGACAGCGCTATGCGAACGAGTATGGATTGCCCTGGTTTGCTTCGCTTTCCGAATTGTTCGAGGTTGAAAAACCTGATGGTGTCATCTTGGCGACACCAACTCCGCTTCATGTGCAACAGGGGCTCGAATGCATCGCGGAGGGCTGCCCGATCCTTGTCGAGAAGCCGCTCTCGACGTCGGTGGCGGACGGCGAGGTTCTGGTCGACGCTGCAGAACGCGAGGGCATTCCTCTCTTGGTCGGTCATCACCGGCGTCATAATCCCCTCATCCAAAAAGCCAAGGAATTGATCGACGGCGGCGAAATCGGGCAGACTAGAACTGTTCACGCCCATTGTGGTTCCATAAACCTGACGACTATTTCGACCAGGCGCCTTGGCGGAAGCTGGAGGGCGCCGGGCCGATTTTGGTCAATCTGGTGCATGACGTCGACCTCATCCGTTACCTTTGCGGCGAAGTCACGGATGTCCAGGCCCAGGCGACGCCATCGGCGCGCGGCTACGAGAACGAGCAAGTCGCAGCGGCGGTACTGCGCTTCGAGAATGGCGCGATCGGCACGATCACGGTCGCGGACTCCGTAGTGTCGCCCTGGAGCTGGGAGCTCATATCCGGAGAGTATCCGGTTTATCCCCGCACAGCGGAGAGCTGCTATCTGCTGGGCGGATCCCGCGGATCGATATCGGTGCCGGACCTGAAACTCTGGACCCATAGAGGCGAGCGCAGCTGGTGGAAGCCGATCAGCGCCAGACCAAGGACGAGCTCACAGTAGCGACTCCTGCTGATCTTGCTGGTGTGAACCTGCGCATGCCCGGCACTGATGCCTGGCAGTTCCTGGGCACCGCTCTCGGCGCATCGCCCACGCCGATGGCCTTTGCCGAGGTCTATACCGTCCTTTCAACGGGTGCGGTCGACGGACAGGACAACCCGCTGCCAACCGTGGTCGACGCCAAGTTCTATGAAGTGACCGGTCAGATCGTCCTGATCTCGCATCTGGTCGACCTCAACTACATCGCGCTCTCCAAAGCGGTCTGGGACGAGATGACCCCGGAACAGCAGGCCACCGTGCAGGAAGCTGCCGATGCGGCTGCCGAGGCGGCCGCCAGAAACAGCTGCAGCTGGAAGACGAGCTGGTCGGCTTCCTCGAAGAGCAGGGCATGACCGTCTACGAGCCCGACCTTGCTGCATTCCGTGAGTATGTGCAGGCGCAATATCTGGAGAGCGAGTTCGCGGCGAGCTGGCCCGAGGGCGGCGTGCTGGAGAAGATCAACGCGCTCGGAAATTAGAAACATCTAACCGACAGAACGCCACGGGAAGGTACCAGGCCATCGAAAGCACATGCCGCATTCCAAACCCGCTACCGGAAACTTTTCCGGAAAGCGAAGGCTGAACGAACCGTCGGGGACAGATGAATGAGCATCGAAACGCTTGATTTTGCCGAACCGTTCTTCACGATCAGGCTCGTAGCCGACGAGGCGGAATACAAGGTCGGCGACAAAACCATCCTCTTGAGCCTCTCGGAACGACCGATCGGTATTCAGGACCAAAGCCTTGCGTTCCTCTCATCCGTGATCGTCGCCAATACGCCGATCAACGGAATCGAACGGGCCATACTGATCGAGCGTTTTGCCGATCGTGCAGACGAACAGGCCCTGTTCGATCGGGTCAAGAAGGCCTGGCCCCTAGCCTTCGACGTAAGAAAAGAAGAGCGGCTGCGCGGCGTTGCCCACCACCTTTCGCCCAAGGTCACGATCGGAAACCTCAGGCCCAGCCTCTATCACTCGGGCTCGGTCCCGCTCAATGTCGGCCTGCACCAGGATCACCCCTTTTGCGATGTTCCCGGCTTCAAAGAGGTGCATACCCAGATCATCGGTTACGGTAAGATGCAGCAATGTCTGGAGCAGGATGTCGGTACGCTCTATCTCGAAGAACCGATGGCGCCAGGCACGATCCACAAGCCCATGTATGATGACCACGGCAACTACCCCTGGCATCAATACGAAACCATCACGCCCAGCATCTTCATGGCGGTTGAACTTGTGCCAGGTACCAGCGGCACAGGCTCCACTTAGCGAGAGGTGATGATATAAGCGACAAGCTTCTTCCTGCAGACTTCTCATTCGATGGCCCGTTCCCCCGCCTATCCCACCGCCTTCGTCTCGGTGTGGTCGGCGGCGGACGCATCGCGGTGACCCAAGCCATGGCGGCGCGCATGAGCGATCGTGGGAAATCGTCGCCGGTGCCCTGTCGTCCAATCCGGAAAAGGCGAAGGCCAGGGCCGAAGCTTGGTACCTGCCGGAAGAGCGTTGCTACACCTCGTTCGAGGAGATGGCGAGCGCTGAAACCAAGCGAGCCGACGGCGTCGACGCCGTGATGATCACCACCCCGAACCATGTCCACTTCGAGGTCGCCGGTACATTTCTCGAAGCCGGCATCCACGTGCTTTGCGACAAGCCGCTGACCAACGTCGTTTCCGAAGTCGATGCGTTGGTGCGCCTCGCAAAGAAAACCGGCCTGGTCTTCGGCGTCGGCTACGCCATGTCCTGCTTTCCCATGATCCGTCAGGCGCGGGAGATCGTGCGTGCGGGCGGGATCGGCAGAATCAACCAAATTCATGCGGAGTTCATGCAGGACTGGATGGTGCCCGATGATGTGGGCGAGGTCGATCATGTGAAGTGGCGGCTCGATCCGGCGAAGTCTGGATCGACGAGCTGCACCGGCGATATCGGCACCCATGCCGCCCATCTCGCCACCTTCGTCTCCGGCTTGGCGATGACCCATCTACGCGCGGAGATGCACGTTTGCGGCGCCCCGAAGCCGCTCGAAGACACGGTCTTCATGATGAGCCGTTACGACGGCGACGTGCCCGGCACGTTGATGGCGACCCGGCTTGCTCCTGGCAATCGGGGCGGGCTCCGCCTTCGGGTGTTCGGATCCGAGGGCGGTCTCGAATCGGATCTCGAAAATGCCGAACGGCTGAAGTTCAACCGCTTCGGCGATCCCGACCGTGTGCTCAGCCGGGGGCACGGGCATGGTCTGTCCGCCCGTGTCGAACGCCTGGTGCGCACCGGCCGCGGCTTTCCCGAAGGGATCATCGAGGCCTGGGCCAATCTCTCTACGGAATTCGCCATGGCCGTCTCCGCCCGCAAGGATGGCATCAGCCCACCGGCGGATTGGCTCGCCTACCCGACCATCGGCGAAGGGGCCGAAGGCGTCCGCTTCATCAAGGCGGCCGTCGCGTCCCACAAAGCCGATGGAGCTTGGGTCGGCATCCACTCGATCAGCTGAGTTAGACAATCTCGAACTGCTCATTCGCCTGCTGCCGTCAACCCGGTGCACGCTTGTCGCTGCCGTTGACGTGCTCGATCGCGAGTCGGCATCAAAACAGTTGATAATTTAAAAAATATCAGATATTTTTTATTTTCTAAGATAAAATGACTTGTATCCGATTTGTCTCTGGAGATGGCAATCAGGATCGAGTGCCGATGGCCCTCTCTATTCCCTCGCACATCTGACACTGATCGAGTGTTCAGCACCCGAGCTGGTCTATGTTGCGGCACGTGCCGGCTACGATGCCGTGAGCCCGCGCTTCATTCCCATGAATGTGCCGGGCGAATTCGCCTGTTTCCCCCATGACAAGAGTCTGGTCCACGCCACGAAGACCGCGCTTCAGACAACAGGCGTCAAGGTGTTGGACACCAAGGTGGCGCGCATTACCGAGGATTGCGATCCGCGTTCGTTCGAGCCCGCTCTGGAACTGGGCGGCGAGCTTGGCCTCGCTCATCCCGATGACCAACCCGGCCCTGACGCCGCCGGTCACCGGCATTTATGCGGCCAAGGCGCGCGATGCCGTCATCTTCTCCCCCAATCCGCGTACGCGAAAAACGACCACCGAGATGGTTGATGTCATGCGCGCCGCCTGTCGTGCCGTCGGCTCGCCCGAAGATCTCTTCCAGTGCATCACCAAGCCCTCGATTCCGCTCACCCAACACCTGATGGAAGTCTGCGATCTCACGCTCGCCACCGGCGGCAAGCCGATGGTCAAGGCCGCCTACAGCTCGGGCCGCCCGGCCTACGGCGTAGGTGCGGGCAATTCCTCGATCGTGATCGATGACACCGCCGATATCGAGATCGCCGCCGCCAACACGCGCATGTCCAAGACCTCTGATTTCGGTTCAGGCTGTTCGGCTGATGGTAACATCATCATTCAGCGCTCGATCTACGATCGTATGGTCGAAGCGCTCGAGGCCGAGGGTGGCTATCTCTGCAATGACGAAGAAAAGGCACTCCTGGAAAAGGCGATGTGGGACGAAAAGGGCAATCGCACCTTCTCGACCATCGCCTGTCGCCCGCAGCAAACCGCCGAGGTTGCAGGCTTCTCGATCCCGGACGACCGAAAATTCCTGATGGTCGAAAACCAGGGGCAGATAGGGCCAGAGCACAAGTTTTCCAAGGAAAAACTGACCACGCTGATGGCGCTCTATCACTTCGAGACCTTCGAGGATGCGCTTGACACCGTGCGCGCAATCTATGAGGTCGGCGGCAAGGGTCATTCCTGCGGCATCTATTCGCACGACGACGACCATATCGACCGGCTCGCCCGCGTGGCCCCGGTCAGCCGCATGATGGTGCGCCAGGCGCAATCCAAGGCCAACGCCGGCTCCTACACCAACGGCATGCCCATGACATCGAGCCTCGGCTGCGGCATCTGGGGCGGCAACATCACCAACGAGAATGTCAGCCTCAAGCACTACATGAACCTCACCTGGGTCAGCCGGCCCATTCCCGAAGACCGCCCCTCGGAGGCGGAGCTCTTCGGTGAATTTTTTCAAACCGACATAGCGTGAACGCGAGGGAGGGCAGCAGCATGAGCACGACAAAAACCGTCGCGGAACACGTCGTTGACGATTTGGAACGGCGAGGCGTCAAGCACATCTTCGGCCTTTCCGGCCATACCAACATCGCGGTTCTGGCCGCACTCGCCGAGAGCCCGATCGACTTCGTGACCGTACGCCACGAGCAGATCGCAAGCCATGCCGCCGACGCCTATGCACGGGTCACCGGCAAGGCTTCGGTGGTGCTCTCCCATCTGAGCCCGGGGCTCACCAACTGCGCCACCGGTGTTGCCAATGCCGCCCTCGACTGCATCCCGATGGTGGTGATCGCCGGCGACATTCCGACTTACTACTACGGCAAGCACCCGCATCAGGAGGTCAACCTGCATGCGGACGCCCAGCAATATGAGATCTACCGCCCCTTTGTTAAGCGCGCCTGGCGCGTTGATCGGGCAGACCTGATGGCCGAGATCCTGGAGAAAGCGTTCCACCTCGCCGAAAGCGGCCAGCCGGGCCCGGTTCTGGTCAACGTGCCCATGGACATCTTCTCCGAGAAAATTCCGAGCGACAGCTTTGAGCGGACCGCACGGAACACGCGGTCGCTGGTGAAACCCTCGATTGACGATGACACCGCCCGGCGCATCGTCACCGCCCTCGGCGAGGCTGACAATCCCGTGCTCTATGCAGGCGGCGGCATCCTCTTGGCCCGGGCGTCCGAGGAGCTCAAGGCCTTCGTCGATCACATGCAGATCCCGGTCGCCCATTCCCTGATGGGCAAGGGTGCTTTGCGCGACGATCATCCGCTGGTGCTGGGCATGACCGGCTTTTGGGGCACCGAACTCGTCAACCAGACCTGCCTCCAGGCCGACTGGCTCCTTGCTCTTGGCACCCGCTTCAAGGAGGCGGATTGCTCGTCCTGGTATCCCGGCTACACCTTCAACATTCCCGGCACCAAGGTGATCCACGTCGACATCGAGCCGTCCGAGATCGGCCGCAACTACCCGACCGAGATCGGTGTCGTGGCCGACGTCAAGGCGACGCTCAAGATCCTGACGCGGGTTGCAAAAGAGATCTATCCAGATGGGTTCGAGCGTCCGGCACTCGTCCAGAAGATCGCCGAATTCCGAGAGGGCTTCCGCGAAAGCAACGCCGAGATGGCGACCAGCTCTGCCTATCCCATGATGCCCGAGCGCATTCTCGCGGACACGCGAAAAGCGCTCCCTGACGATGCGATCATCACCACGGATGTCGGCTGGAACAAGAACGGCGTCGGCCAGCAGTTCGATATTCTTTCACCTGGCTCGATCCTGACGCCGGGCGGCTTCGCCACCATGGGCTTCGGTCCGCCCGGTGCCATCGGGGCGAAGCTCGCCGCCCCCGACAAGGTGGTGCTCTCGCTGGTCGGCGATGGCGGCTTCGGCCAGAACCCCGCCATGCTGGCAACCGCGGTCGAGCGTGGTCTCGGCATCGTCTGGTTGGTGATGAACAACAATGCCTTCGGCACGATCGCGGGCTTGCAGAAGGCGCATTTCGGTTTGACATACGGCACGACCTTCCCAGGCTCACCCGACGCGCCGACCAACGGGCCCGGCT
>JBPCVQ010000547.1:0-9713 GCA_051010395.1 Geminicoccaceae bacterium
GCGTGGTCGCACCGATATTGCCGGCGACGACCGGGCCGCGATGAATGCCGATGCGGATGCGCACCGGTTCATCATGTTCGAGATTGTCCAGGGCCACGGCCTCGGCAATCCTAAGCGCCGCCTTCACCGCGTGAGACGCCTGGTCGGGCTCGGGATCGAGGGCGCCCCAAAGCGCCATCACCGCATCCCCCATATATTTATCGACCACACCGCCCTCGGCCTCGATGCAATCGGTCACCAAGGCCAGGTGATGGTTCAGGAAGGTCGCGGTTTCCTCTGCGCTCATCGCCTCGGCGCGGGCGGTAAAGCCGACGATGTCGGTCATCAGCACGGTAACCTCGCGTACTTCGGATGAAAGAGTATCATCCGGGTCGCGCATCATCAGCCGCTGCACCAGGGTTTTCGGCACATAGAGTGAGAAGGTCCTAAGAGCCGATGTCATCGCGTTGAAGGCGCGTCCGGCGTCGTCCAGCTCGGCGAAACGTGAAGGTGGCAGGGCATCGACCTTGTCGAAGTCGAGGTCACGGATGGCGTTGGCCGCATCAGCGAGCCTGGTGATCGGCTGCCGGAGAAGCCTGCCCAGGAAATAGGTCGCAAGCACGGTGGCGATCATAATGATCAGTGAGAGCATGCCGCTTGCGGTCATGCGTTCGACTTGCGTGCCGATCGTGTCCTCGGGAAAATAACTGCCGACCACCCAGGGCGCGTCGGCATAGTCATCGAGTGACTCGTAAAGGAAGACGTAGCCCCGCTCATCCCCTTGATGGAAGTGGCCGCTACCGGCCACGAGCTTATCTTCCTCCCAGCCCTCCTGCCAGATATTGGCCAGGACTGGGTCGTCGATTTCTCCAACCTTCGGCAAAGGGCGGTCTTCGCTCAATCCGGGAAACGGCTCGATCAGCTTGCGATGAGCGAGCACGTAGTCGCGATCGTAGAGAATGAAGGCGTTCTGGCCGATCTCGGTCTGAAGGCTATTGAGGAAGGTCGAGAGAACCTGAACGTTGATGACGGCGGTCATCATGCCGATGAAGGCCTCGCCTTTGAACACGGGACGCCGAAGGTTGACGAAGGTGCCAATCCCCTGATCGTAGATCGGAGGTCCCCATATGACCGAACGCTTCGTCTTGACCTCGTCCACGGCTTCCCCGATCTCAGCCTGATCCGGCCAGGGATGACGATCCGTCAACACCTCGCCGTCTTCCCGATACGACACGACCCGTGTGCGGTCGACATCGAAGAATGCCATCGCCGTCACCTGCGGCGTGGCTGCCAGGAGGGTACGCATCAGCGGCATCATCTGCTGGTCGGACCTGGAATCAATCCGACCGCTGCCGATCTCGGTTGCGGCGACCTTGGATGGCGCAAGCGTCGCATCGAGATATTGCCGCGTCTGCGCGGATAGCGAGCCCAGGAAAAGCCGGCTCTTGTCGTCAAGCAGCTCGGTCGTGTTTTTGAAGACCGCAGACAGCGTGATCCAGAGCAACAGGCCCAGCGCCGTTGCCACCAGCCCACCCAGCCCGATCCCAAGATAGCTCGCAATCGACAAACGGCGCCGGGGCGGCGCGCCCGGACTGCCACCGATGTCTGTGGGCGTACTCATTCAACCGCCCGTGACACCGCCAGTCGGCATTTCGGCATCGGCGAAAGCCTTTGCCAGAAAGGCTGAACCTGCAGCGATGCCCTCCGGATCGATGCCGTGGGGGAGGCCCGGCCTTACCGACGATTGCACCGGCAGTCCGGCCGCTTGCAGTCCGGCTGCGGCTGCCTGGAGCGCCTTCACAGGCACGACCTGGTCGGCATCACCGTGAATGAGAAGGAAGGGCGGCTTGCTTGTCGCTTCGTCAGCCAGTTTCTCCGGTGCAAGCAGGGCGCCGGAGAAGCCCAGCACGCCCGCCATCGCCTTCTGCCTTCGCGGGGCCACATGCAGGGACATCATCGTGCCTTGTGAAAAACCGAGCAGCGCCAGCTGATGATCGCCCAGCCCGTCACGCGAAAGTTCCTCGTCGATGAAGGCATCGATCATCGGCGCCGACCTCAGGATGCCGGCCAGCATTGTCGCCGGATTGCGATCGGACAGCGAAAACCACTGATAACCCATGGGCGCCATGTCGCAGGGCTCGGGTCCGTTCGGCGCGATGAACCGCGCATGCGGCAGGGCTTCCGCCATTGCCTGCGACAAAGTGATCAGATCGGCGCCGTCGGCACCGACACCATGCAGTAGAACCACCAGCTGGCAAGGTGGGCCGCCCGCCGCCGGTGCAGCGCTCGGGCCAGAAAGCTTATTCATATGAACTCCTGAACATTGAGCGCCCTGCCCGCAGGCGGCATCGAGCGCGAACGGCAACATGCCCTTGCCCCGAAGGACCTTGACGGGATAATGATCCCGTTGCCGGATTGTTCGCAAGCTTTGCTTCATAGTCCAAGGTCCGTGCCTTGAGGTTCGCGTGGTAATTATCTGATGATCAAGGGTTCCGACTTTCTGCCGATGCCAGCCGAGGGCGCCCCGCCCGCGGTCACCCGCTTCGCGCCCACACCCTCCGGCTACCTCCATCTTGGCCATGCCTATTCCGCCCTTCTCGCCTGGGAGGCTTCTCGCGCGGGTAAGGGGCGTTTTCTCCTCCGTATCGAAGATATCGACGTCGGCCGCTGCCGGCCCGAATTCGAACAGGGCATTTTCGACGATCTCGCCTGGCTCGGCCTCTCCTGGGACGGTGAACCCTTCCGGCAAAGTGATCACATGGCCGGCTACGCGGACGCCCTTGATCGGCTGGATCGCCTGGGCGTCCTCTATCCGTGCTTTTGCACGCGCCGTCAGATCCGCGCCGAGATCGCCGATGCCGGGCGCGCTCCCCACGGCCCGTCTGGTGAAGCGCTTTATCCCGGAATCTGCCGCCCGCTCGGCGTCGACGAGCGCCGACGCCGTATCCAGGCAAACGAGCCGTTCGCTCTTCGCCTAGACGTCGCCCGTGCACTTGAGCTCACCGGTCCGCTCATCTGGAAAGATCTTCGAGTCGGCGAGATCCAGGCTGACCCCGCGTCGCTCGGTGACGTGGTACTCGCACGAAAAGACGTGCCCACCAGTTACCATCTCGCCGTCACCATCGATGACGCGCTCCAGGGGGTAACTCTGATCTCACGCGGCGAGGACCTCTATCACGCGACCCACATGCACCGACTGCTGCAGGCTCTGCTCGGCCTGCCGACGCCTGATTACTATCACCATAACCTGATCGCCGATTCGACAGGCATGCGCATCGCCAAACGTAACCGCGCAGTCACGCTGCGCACCCTTCGTCATATGGGCAAGCAGCCCGCCGATATCTGGCGGCTAATCGGCCTTCCCGAGCCGGAGCCCGCCTCGACGTTGGCCGCAGGATGAGGCCCGGCCCGCATGCCATTCTCATCTGCCTCCTGCTTATCAGCCTCCCAGCCTGCGCGCCGTACATCGTCCCCAAACCGTTGAACCAGCCTGCTTCCGTCACCCCCTGGCGCCACTGGCAACCCAAGGGGTCGGCGGCTCAGGCTCGACTTGGGACAGAGCGGACCGTCACCGACACTGACAAGTCAACAGAGTTGGCCGTTGCCGACGCGGTGGTTCTCGCTCTGCATGGTTTCAACGATTACAGCAATGCGTTTCAGGATTTTGCCGCTTACAGCAGCGAACGCGGCATTGCCGTTCACGCATACGACCAGCGCGGCTTTGGCGCCAACCTGGATCGTGGCCGCTGGCCAGGCATTGAGCGTCTGACCTCGGATCTACGGGACGCCGTCGCCCACCTTCGACAGATCTATGGGGAAACGCCGCTCTACGTACTAGGTGAAAGCATGGGCGGCGCGGTCACCATTGTCACCGCCGCTGGCGAACGGCCGCTTGATGTCGAAGGTGTCATCCTGTCGGCACCTGCGGTCTGGGGCGGTGAGCACATGAATGTCTTCTATCGGCTAACCCTCTGGTTTGCCTCGACACTCGCTCCTGGATGGACGCTGACCGGCAGAGGTCTGGACATCCAGCCATCTGACAATATCGAAATGCTTCGAGCGTTCAGTGCGGACCCTCTGGTGATCAAAGCGACCCGCACCTCGTCGATCGCCGGCCTCGTCGAACTGATGGACCAGGCGCTGGCATCGGCGCCTAAGATGGATCAGGATCTCCTCTTTCTGATCGGCGAGAAGGACGACATAGTGCCCCCTGGCGCTCTGGAGGATTTTCGCAGCCGCCTCCTGCCAACTCGATCCACCGCTATCAGCTATCCCGACGGCTACCACATGCTGCTGCGTGATCTGCAGCGCACGACGGTTTTCGAGGATATTGTCACCTGGATCGAAGGCGCCTCTGTGCGAGAGCAGGTCGCGCAACTCCTTGGTGAACAAAAGCCTTGAGACTAGGCATGGCGCTGCCGTGAAAAAATCGAATTCTGCAGGTGGTGGCTATTCTTCCTTTATCGGTGTACATAAGACGTCAAGTTACCAAAATGAGCGTCAGAAAGAGGTTCCAGGAACACGTTTTCGAGGGCGGATATGGATAGACGGAAGGAAGATTTGAGGTGTTTCCGCCATCCCGCATTATAGATGCTGTTGCCTTCGAATGACCATCGTTCCTGTCGCTGGATGAGGAAAAGACGCTGATGAGGACACGGTTTTCTCGCCCCTCGAAGGGCGGGGTTGGCCGGGCCGGGCTCGGTGAGCCCTCGCTCGATTTCTTTGAACAGCCCGAGCGAAGTCTTCTCGGCGAAGCATTAGGCCGTCCTGTAGGCTGGTGTTCAGCACTCATTCTCGTTCTCGCTGGCGGTGTTTTTGTCGTCAATCATTTCTTCCTACGTATGGACCGTATTGACGATTTCGCTCTTGTTGGCTTTTTGGTCGGTGGTGGTGGGCTCTTGTCAGTGCTACTGCGCTCAGGCGATGCGACAGCCGCGTCGCAGAAGCGGGTGCGTTCGAGGCAGTCAGACGAATCGCGTGGCGAACTAATCCTTGAAGATCCCTATGAGGAGGAGCTCTTCAAGGATCGAAGAGAGAATGTCATGGCGACTGGCCTCGCCGAACCATCTCCGGCCGTAGCACCTGTCCGATCAATGCCCCCGGTTGATCCAGTAGCGATCAAAGAACCACTGGATATGCCTGACGAAGAGGTCGAAACACTGCAAAAAGCGCTCGTCCATTACACTGATTGCAGTGATTTCCATGGTCAGGGCGAAGTGTTGCGCCGCCTCGGCCATCTTGCCAAGGCGCGTGGACATTTGAAGGAGAGCCGCGAGTTTTACATGAATGCCCGCAGCCGCTTCAGAAAAATCGATGACCACTATGCCGAAGCCGCCGTCCTGCTTGACCTCGGCCAGATCCTCGAAAGTTTGGACGAGCACGACGCCGCCAGTGCCGCCTACCGGGATGCCAACCGCGCACTCCTTGACGTCGCTATGAACTCTGGCGACCACCACAACGCCATCCAAGCCCACGCCGCCGACTGACCGGTTCCCCCCCCGGTCGGGTTCACTTTTGTCGGCGGAACCGGTCCTCTCACAGTGGAGCGAGATGGTCATTCAATGTAATGGCTTCTTTGCGGCAACGTTGCACAACCGATGCGCTTTGTCACAGGATGCTGACAGCCCGGGAAAGACCTTTGGCCCGAATGAGGCATGGGGCGGAAATAACGTCGAATGAAAGGCGTGTTTGCACCAAGAAATCAGGGAGACAACATACCTCTTGCCGTCGGTGTCATCATTTTCACCGTTTTGGCGCTCTCTCTCGGCGATGCGCTTATCAAATCGACCAGCGGAAATTTCGTCATCTGGCAAATTTTTGTCGTCCGCTCTCTTGTCGCGATTCCGTTTCTGGTCTTGTTCTTGGCTTTCACGTCGCCAGAATCCCTTCGCATGCCAGTGGCGATCGGCTGGACTGTCGTCCGCAGCTTTCTCCTCGTGGCGATGTGGGTCAGCTACTATCTCTCACTTCCTGATCTGTCGCTCTCGGTAGCGGCTGCGGTCTATTACACTCTGCCCATCTTCATCACGCTGTTCTCGGCAGCCATTACCGGTGAAACGATCGGCCGCAACGGCTGGCTGGCCGTTTTTATCGGCTTTGCGGGTGTGCTCTTGATTCTCCGGCCGCGACCTGGTGATTTCAATGAGTCGGCCTTACTGCCGCTGCTGTCCGCCATGCTTTATGCATTGGCGATGTTTCTAACGAGAACCCGATGTCGCTCGGAAAATCCGACCATCTTGGCGCTAGCCCTGAACATCACATTTGTCGTTGTAGGGGGGACTGCAGCCCTGTTCATCGCAACGCTGACGGATGAAGCGCGAAAGGGCTTTCTACTTGCGCCTTGGGCGACAATAGGCCTTTCCGAATGGATATCGATGGGCCTGCTTACCGCGGCTATTCTTATCGGGAGTGTGGGGGCGGCGATCGCCTATCAGAACGGCCCTTCTTCGATGATCGGAACGTTCGATTTTGCTTATGTCGGTTTTGCGGTTCTCTGGGGCATCATCTTCTTCGCCGACATACCTGATGCCGCTTCCATGCTTGGCATGGTGCTGATCGTCGGGGCAGGCGTGCTCACACTTCGGCGATAACCGCCCTATTTTACCTCAAGCGTCCATCATTTCCCGCTGGCTTTGACCCACCAGCCCGACGATCGCACTCATGATCTGGGCCAGGTCGAAATCCTTCGGCGTGAACACCTGCGCCACGCCTTCCTCCTCCATCGCTTTCGCGTCCTCAGGAGGGATGATGCCGCCGACCACGATGGGAATGTCGGCGAGACCCTGTTCACTGAGATGCTTCAGGATCTCGGTGACTAGCGGGCGGTGTGAGCCTGAGAGGACCGAAAGGCCGACGACGTGAACGCCCTCTTCGAGCGCAGTCGCTGCGATGCGGGCCGGTGTCAGGCGAATGCCCTCATAAACGACCTCGAAACCGCAGTCCCTCGCGCACACGGCAATTTGCTCGGCGCCGTTGGAATGGCCATCCAGACCTGGCTTGCCGACCAGGATTTTGGGGCGGCGCCCCATGCGTTCGGTCAGGAGTTCGATCCGGGCTCTGATATCGGCGACATCAGGCAGGTCTTCGTAGACGGAGACCGAACTGCCGACGCCGGTCGGTGCTCGGTATTCACCGAAAACTTCTCGGAGTGTCCCGGCCCATTCGCCTGTCGTGACGCCTTTTCGCGCGCACTCGATCGAGCTTTCCATCACGTTTCGCCCTTCGGTCGCGGCGCGACGCAGCGCGTCGAGGCTTGACCGGACCTCTTCGTCATTACGGGCGGCCCGGTGCGCATCGAGGCGCGCAATCTGTTCGGCCTCGGCTTCGGCGCTCACGGTCATGAAACCATCGTCGCCTTCGGCGGTGAGCGGTGATGGCGCGCTCTCGGTGAAGCAGTTGACGCCGACCACTTTTTGCGCGCCGGACGCGATCGCGGCGAGGCGCGCGGTGTTGGACTGCACCAGCTGCTCTTTCATATAGCCGCTCTCGATCGCTGGCAGCACGCCGCCGATCTGATCGATCCGATCCAGTTCGGCGCGAACCTCGTTTTTAACTTCATCGACTTTGGCTGATATCACCGGGGAGCCGTCGAACAGGTCGCCATACTCCAGAAGGTCCGTCTCATAGGCGAGGATCTGTTGCAGGCGAAGGCTCCACTGTTGATCGAAGGGGCGTGGCAGGCCGAGTGCTTCATTCCAGGCGGGGAGTTGCACGGCTCTCGCCCGTGCGGATTTGGAAAGTGTGACCGCCAGGGTCTCCAGAAGAATGCGGTACACATTGTTTTCAGGCTGCTGCTCGGTAAGGCCGAGCGAATTCACCTGAACGCCGTAACGGAATCGCCGAAGCTTCTGATCATCAACCCCGTATCGGCTGCTGCAGATATCGTCCCAGAGTTCGGCAAAAGCCCGCATCTTGCAGATCTCGGTGACGAAGCGCACACCTGCATTCACGAAGAAGCTGATTCTTCCGACCACACCCGGGAGATCGGCAGCGTCAATCTGACCAGAAGCCTTCACCTCATCCAGCACCGCCATCGCATTGGCAAGCGCGAACGCCACTTCCTGTACCGGCGTCGCCCCCGCTTCCTGCAGGTGATAGGAGCAGACATTGGTCGGATTCCATTTTGGAATGTCTTTATAGGTAAACGTCACGATATCGCGGGTGAGCGCGAGTGATGGCTCCGGCGGGAAGATATAGGTGCCGCGCGAAAGATACTCCTTGATCAGATCGTTCTGCACGGTGCCGGATAGGGACCGACGATCCACGCCCTGCCTCTCGGCCGTCACAACGTACAGCGCGAGGAGCCATGGCGCCGTCGCGTTGATGGTCATGGAGGTATTCATTGCGTCCAGCGGGATATTTTCGAACAAGACCTCCATGTCGGCAATGCTCGAGATCGGCACGCCAACCTTGCCCACTTCTCCCTTGGCCAAGGGGTGGTCGCTGTCATAACCGGTCTGGGTCGGAAGGTCGAAGGCCACCGAAAGGCCGGTCTGACCACGCGCGAGGTTGGTGCGATAGAGATCATTGCTGGCGGCAGCCGAGCTGTGACCGGCATAGGTGCGAAACAGCCAGGGACGATCGCGTTCGATCTTGGCTTTCCCGGTGTCCGTCATCAACACCTCCTCGCCTTATTCTCGGGTGGTCGTGGCAAAATACTTGATTTTTGCCATGCTGCAGTGCAATATAACATCTATATGCGCCGAAGGGCAAGTGTTTGATCAGCATTTTCAACACTTTTAAGCATAGCAAAGATTGGTTAAATAAGTGTTAACGCCATGAGCGGAGCGATGAGGCGACATGAGCAGAGCCACGGTGGAAGACGTCATCAGCCGATTCGGCTCGCAGCAGCGGGTCGCCGAACTTCTGGGCATCTGGCAGACAGCAGTCAGTGGATGGGTCCGGCGTGGCGCCATTCCGGCTAAGCGACAGGAGCAGCTGTTAACGATTGCCCAACGAGAAGGTGTCAAACTGCAGCCAGAAGATTTTTTCGCCACGGAAGCGTCAGCAGCTGTAGCGTCCTCCTCTGCGGTCGGGACGAGAACGGTGGCGATGGCGCGAGGCGACATCGCGAAGGTCGAGACTGAAACCATGCAATCTGCGCGTGAGGGCAACAACGTGATACCGATCAGCACCACGGCCGTCGGGCCGGCAGAAGATGCGGCCGTCAAGGGCGGCAAGGATCTTTACGAAGTCGGTGAGATTCCACCGCTCGGTCACGTGCCGAAGAACATGTATGCCTGGGCGATCCGGCGCGAGCGCCATGGCGATCCTTCCTCGGCCATGCAGCAGGAGGTGGTGCCCACGCCTATCCTCGAAAGCGACGAGGTTCTGGTCATGGTGATGGCCGCCGGCGTCAATTACAACGGCGTCTGGGCAGCCCTCGGCCAGCCGATCTCGCCTTTCGACGTGCACAAGGCCGAATATCACATCGCCGGCTCCGACGCTTCGGGCATCGTCTGGGCGGTCGGCCGTCGCGTCAAACGCTGGAAGGTCGGCGACGAGGTGGTCATCCATTGCAACCAGGACGACGGCGACGACGAGGAATGTAACGGCGGCGATCCCATGAATTCGCCAAGCCAGCGCATCTGGGGCTACGAGACGCCGGACGGCTCGTTCGCCCAGTTTTGCGCCGTGCAGTCCCGCCAGCTGATGCCGCGCCCGAAGCACCTGACCTGGGAGGAGAGCGGCTGCTACGTGCTCACCCACGCCACCGCCTATCGCATGCTGTTCGG
>JBPCVQ010000548.1:0-18786 GCA_051010395.1 Geminicoccaceae bacterium
CCGCTGCCCGCTGCCCGCTGCCCGCTGCCCGCTGGAGGGCATGGCCAGAGCCCTTTTCGATGAGGGGCACCACGCCAACTTCACGCTGATCCGTGAACAGGCCGACAAAGCTTGAGTTCGCGTGCGCAGCGAAGGTTGGGCCCCTGCCGCCATACCGGGAGCCAGTCCCGAGGTCCTCTCGTAGCATGACCACATGATCCGCTTCCTGATGCACCTTGCCGTTGGATTTGGAATTAACGTGTATGCCCTTTGGCGACCGAACCTTCCCTGACGATCATATCCCTGATCCTGCGGCAGGCCTCACAAGCCGCTTCACTCTTTCTTTGGCCTCGCATCGATCCAAACTCGCTGATCGTTTTGTCTGGATCGATGCATCAAGCGCCTATCAAAGCTGCCGCAGGTTAATCAAGCCAGCGAATGAAGACGCCGACGGTCCGACTTAAACACCGCGACAGCGTCCAGGCCGACGCCCCTGGCGTCCGTCACCAGCGGCCGCCGCGGGAGAGGCGGTCTAGCTTGCTCTCCAAAGCAGCCAGGCGGTCGGCAGCCGGGGATTTGCCACTTAGGACATCGTGGGCGGCATTGAAGAATTCGGAGCTGACCTGGTTGTATTTCGCGCCGGTCACCTTGGAGGGACGGGCGACCGCGTTGGTGAAGGTATCGTAGAGTTCGCCGAAGAAGGGGGTGGCGGCCAGGACGTCTTCATCCTGATAAAGGTCGCCGATGGTCGGGTTGTAGGAGCCTTTGATCGCGCGGCGTTTTTGCTCCTCGGCGCTGGTCAGGTAATTCACCAGGTCGGCGGCGATTTCGGCGTTTTCCGAATATTTCGAGACGGCGAGCTGCCAGCCGCCGAGGACACCGGTGTTCTTGCCGTCGGCTCCGCCCTTGGGAAGGGCGGAAACGCCTATCTTGCCCTTGATACTGCTGTCATCGGCATTGCCGAGCGACCAGGCATAGGGCCAATTTCGCATGAAAACGGCATTGCCGGACTGGAAGACGCCGCGTGCTTCCTCCTCGGCATAGTTCAAGACGCCCTCAGGTGCGATGTCGCCGATCCAGGTGGCAGCGGTGTCGAGGGCGGCTGCGGCCTGCTCATTGTTGACGGTGATCGAACCATCCTCGGCGACGATCTCGCCACCGCCGAAGCTGTCGACCCATTCCAGGGCATCGCAAGTCAGGCCTTCATAGGCCTTCGCCTGAAAAACGAAGCCCCACATCTTGTCGTTGCCCTCGGCGCGTTCGGCGTCCTGGATCTCCTTTGCGGTGGAAGCTAGGTCTTCCCAGGTCTCCGGCGGCTGCATGCCGTATTTTTCGAGGAGGTCGCTGCGGTAGTAGAGAATGCCGGCGTCGGTAAACCAGGGCATCGCGACAAAGCGGTCGTCGACGGTGTTGTTCTCGACGATCGCCTCGAAATGCTCACCACGGGTGGCATCATCGATGTGCTCGCCGAGGTCGATGAAGTGGTTGGCGAGGATGCCGGGCCAGATCACGTCGATCTGATAGACGTCGATATCGGCGGAATTGGCGGCCAGGATCTGCTGATAGAGGGCAAGGCGCTCGGTCGCCGAATTGGGTGTGGAGATGACCTCGACCGTGTTGCCGGTCGCCTCCGCCCAGGCATTGGCGCCTTCCTGACAGAGTTCGAGCTCCATGCCGACGGCGCCGCAGGAAATGGCGATTTCAGCTGCATGTGCACCGTCCGGCACGGTGCCGCCGAAGGCCGCGGCAATCGCGATGGCGCTGCCTATGAGCAAGCGTTGTCGTCCCATCCTTAACCTCCCTTTTTTCCTTATGATTGTTCGATCCGTCCACCTAACAGGTTGTGGTTTCATCAGTATCGCATGTCGTACCACCATAAATGCGTGGTTCGATCAGGCAACAGCTCTTATTTGACCACCACTCAAACCGATTTGGATAATTGACCTCAAATCGGTTTGGAGGTCAAGGCTGTCTTCTTTCGAGAAGCCAGGCCGAGGTCATTGCATCAGGCGCGCGCCTGTTCAGTCGGGGGCTTTACCCAGGGATTGGCGTATAATCAGCTGTGGCTGCCAGATTTCCTGGTAGTCTTCGGGATTCTCGCCCTTCGCCAGCCTGCTTACAATTTCGGCAAGACGGGCGCCGACGGCAGCATGGGGCTGACGGACGGTGGCGAGCGGCGGGTGAGTGAGCGAAGCTTCGGGCAGATCGTCATGGCCGATCACGGAGAGATCGTGGCCAGCAGTTAGCCCGGCATCGGTGATGGCTCGAAGCGCGCCTATGGCCTCGAGATCGGTTGCACAGACGACAGCGCTTGGCGGGTTACTCTGATCGAGCAATCGTTTGGTCGCGGCCGCGCCGAAAGCTTCGCCGCCCTCGCCTTCGCGGATCAAGTCCTGTCGCACCGGAATGCCGGCGGCTTTGAGCGTTGCCGCATATCCACTTTGTCGGTGCCAGGCGAAGGTCAGGTTGGACGAGGGTGGGCCGATGAACGCGATCGTCCGGTGACCAAGCTCGATGAGCTTTTCGGTCGCCATGCGGCCTGCGGCTTCGCCGTCCATATCGACAAACGCATAGCCGCGAACATTCTCTGTTCGGCCATGGCAGACAAAGGGAATTTTCTGGCCGAGGAGATAGTCGACCTTTCGGTCCTGACGCAGGGTGCGCACGACGATCATCGCATCGACACGGCGTCCCTCGACCATCCGCCTGAGCGCAACGAGCTCGGCGTCGCCGCGATCGGCGGCGCTCAATAGAAGGTCGAGACCATGATCTGCAAGCGTTCGGCTGAGATGGGTCACCTGGTCGACGAAGAACGCATCGCCGAAGGGCCGAAGGTCGCTGGGTATGATCAGGCCGACTGTATCCAGCCGTCCGGAGCGGAGGCGCTGAGCGAGTTGGTTGGGCTGATAGCTGTGAGCCTTGGCCGCCTCTTGAACCCGCTCCCTGGTCTTGGCGCTCACATCGGAATAACCCGCAAGGGCTCGAGATACGGTTGTCTTCGAAAGGTCGAGATGTTCGGCGAGTTCGTCCAGATTCAAGCCCAGGTTCCCGGCAGTAAGGTATCCAAACCGATTTGAACATTGCTGATTTTGGTGAAGCCCGGGGCTTCGGTCAAGTTGGTCGGATGTTGGTGGGGGCGCTCTTAAAGAGCTGGCCCTTTGCTCTTTATGTCTGGATCGCAAGTTTCTGGCTTTTATCGAGCCAATTCTGTCGACCATATCGACGTGCGCACTTGAACCCCTTGGCGAAATCGCCAGTCATGCTATCGTCCTTCCAAAGTGGATAGCCAAATCGAATTGGGAGACTTAACGATGTCCTGGACCATGCATACAAGTGTCGTCGCTCTTGCGGCTGCAGCCTTTGCGCTTGGCGCAGCCCCGGTCGGCGCCAAAGTCGAAGGCGATACCATCACGCTCGGCTCGGCGATATCGCTGACCGGCAAATATTCGACTAACGGCATTCACGCCCAGAACGGCTATGAGCTTGCCGTCAGCAAAATCAACGAGATGGGCGGTGTCACCGTCGACGGCAAGAGCTACCAGCTCGAGGTCACTTATTATGATGACGAGTCGACGCCTGCGCGCGGTGCGCAGCTCGCCGAGCGGCTCATCAGTCAGGATGGCGTCCAGTTCATGCTCGGGCCGTACAGCTCCGGCCTGACCAAGGCGATCGCTCCGGTGACCGAGCAGTATGGTGTGCCGATGATCGAGGCCGAGGGCGCCTCGCGCTCGTTATTCACGCAGGGCTATAAATATCTGTTCGCCGTGCTCTCCACCTCCGAGCAGTATCTGGCGAGCGCCATCACCTTGGCGGCCGAACAGGCCGAAGCCGACGGCAAGCAGGCCTCCGACCTGAAGGTGGCGATGGCGTTCGAAAACGACCCCTTCTCGCTCGACGTGCGCGCAGGTGTGGTCGCCGACGCAGAAAAATATGGCATGGAGGTCGTGATCGACGACAAGCTGCCGCGCGATCTTTCCGATATGTCCGCGACTTTGACCAAGGTGCGGGCGCTCAAGCCCGATCTTCTGGTGATCTCCGGCCACTCCAAGGGTGCGGCAACTGCAGCCCGGCAGATCGGCGAGATGAACATCGATGTGCCGATGGTGGCGCTGACCCACTGCGAGGCGGCTGATGTCGTCGGTAAGTTCGGCGATACCACCAACGACTTTTTCTGCCCGACCCAGTGGGCCGAGACACTGAGCTACACCGGCAAATATTTCGGCAGCGCTGCGGAATTCGACGAGCTGTTCAAGGCCACCTATGAGGGCTACGAGACCGTGCCTTACCAGGCGGCGCAGGCATCGGCTGCGGTACTGGTCTGGAAAGAAGCCTTCGAGAAGGCGAACACATTCGACGTCGATGCGGTGCGCGATGCGATCGCCGCGACCGAGATGGAGACGTTCTACGGCGGTATCAAGTTTGCGCCGGAGGGCAACAATATCGCCAAGCCCATGGTGCTCCGTCAGATTCAGGACGGTGCCTACAACGTGGTCGCGCCGTCCGAGTGGGCGGCGACCAAGGCGAACCTTTCGTTCGCCGATTGATCAGGTCATGGGGCGGTGCCGGACCAATCGGCGCCGCCCTAACATTTTGTTAACCATCATGCGTTATGGGTTTCACGCCGGACATGCCGACCCAGCGACGTAGCAAGGTGGCGACCTGATCGATGCTCGATAACTTTTCTCTGCTGTACCTCGCTCCGGCGCTGAATCTGCAGCTCCTGTTCGACGGCATTTTCATCGGTGCGATCTTCGCGCTTGCCGCCTACGGTCTCGCCCTGGTTTGGGGGGTGATGAACCTCAAGAACCTGGCGCAGGGTGACTTCGTCATTATGGGGGGCTACATCGCCTGGTGGCTGGGGACGCAGGGCATCCATCCGTTGTTTGGGCTGCCGGCGGCGGCGGTGATCATGTTTGCGTTTGGCTGGCTGGTCTATCAGGTGGTCATCTCGCGGGTGGTCGATAAGGATCTCTTTACCTCGCTGCTCGCGACCTTCGGCCTTGCGATCGTGCTGCAGCAGGCCCTCAATCTGATGTTCGGGCCGGAGACGCAGACGGCGGATGCGGGCTTCGAAACACTCTTTCTGTTCGACAATCAGGTCACGGTCACCCAAATTCGGCTTATCTCTCTGGTGCTTTGCCTGGGGCTTGCCGCCGGCCTCGTCTTTTTCATGAAAACAAGCCGCATCGGCCAGGCTATTCGAGCGACGGCACAGGATCCGCGCGCTGCCAAGGTGATGGGCATTGATACCGATCGGGTTTACGCCTTCACCTTTTCCTTGAACGCGGCGATCTGTGGAGTGGCGGGCGCCCTCGTTTCGATGATCTGGGTCATCCAGCCGTTCTTCGGCATCACCCACTCGATCCGCTCATTCGTGATCGTGACCGCGGCCGGGCTCGGCAATCTTCCAGCAGTCGTGCTCTCCGGCTTCGGCCTTGGCATCGCCGAACAATTCGGCGGCTTCATCCTAGGCGCCGAATTCCAGCAGGCGATCGTGGTCGGACTTCTGATCGCGGTACTGATCTGGCGTCAGATCCAGATGGGCCGTCAACGCATGGTGGTGCAGTAATGGATAGGACTGCCACCTACACGCCAATCGATATCGCCGTTTTCGTCGGCATCCTCCTGATCGGGCTCGTCGTTCCGTTTTTTGCGCCGGCCTACACGTTCCAGATTGCCGTTCTCTATCTCATGGTCGTGTTTGCGCTGACCTGGGACATCATGGGCGGCCAGATGGGGTACAACTCGCTCGGCAACATCTTTTTCTTTGGCGCCGGCATGTATGTGTCGTCGGTCGTGCAGATCGGCCTTTTTTATGATGTCGCCGAATATACCGCTCATTTTGGTGCCGTGAAGGTCGAGTTCACGCCATTCCAGTATTTCACAGGCATGACCGTCGGCCTGATTGCCGCAGCGTTGTTTTCCGTCGTGTGTGCGGTCGTTCTCGGATGGATCGTCTTCGGTCTGCGTGGCCCCTATTTCGCGATCGGTACGCTCGGCATCGCGATTGCGGCAGGCGAGCTGGTTGGGGCCTGGGACTATGTCGGCGGCGGTGGCGGCATGTCGCTTCCCGTCTATCCGGGTGAGGTCGATGAGCGCGCCTACTTCTTCTATCTCCTCAACTTCGGACTAGCCGTTGTTACGTTTCTCTTTCTCCGCTGGCTCTACAGCACCCGCTTCGGCCTCGCGATCAATGCTATCCGCGACGACGAGGAGAAAGCGGAGGGCATGGGCATCCACACCAAGCGCTACAAGACGGCCGCCTGGTCGATCGCTGCCTTTTTCCTCGGCATCGCCGGCGGCATCTTCGGCAACATGACCGGCTTCGTCGAACCGCTGGAAGTCGCTTTTCCAACGGTCACCTTCGGCATCTTCATGGTGCTGATGGCGCTTCTCGGCGGCAAGGGAACACTCTGGGGACCAGTACTCGGTGCTGCCCTCTTTCACATCATCAAGGAGATCACCTGGACCTATCTCCTCGGCTGGCAATGGGTCACTTTGGGGGCGCTGATCATCGTCAATGTCATCTTCTTCCAGCAAGGAATTCTCGGCTGGGCCATGGAAAAATGGCCAGCGTTCTTCGGTATTACTGTCGAGGAGGATACAAAGGCCGAACAGGGCGCCAACGCCAAGTCGACGCCGGTGCGCGCAGCACCATGATTGAGGTTAGGAATGTTTCGAAGGCGTTTGGCGGGGTGGTGGCCAATCGGGACATCTCGATCGGCGTCGCCGAAGGTCAGATCACCGGGCTGATCGGTCCGAACGGTTCAGGAAAGACCACGCTCTTCAATTCGATCGTGGGATATCATCCTATCGACGAGGGTTCCATCAGTTTCAAGGGCAAACCGATCCACGATCTTCGGGTGCAGGACATCGCCAGGCTCGGTCTGGTGCGAACGTTTCAGCAGACGCGCATCTACGCCAAAATGAACTGTGTCGACAATATGCTGATTTCGGTGCCGCATCGGCGGATGGGCTGGGGTGACATGTTCGGTCGGCAGACGTCGAAAGAGCTAGAGCGCGCCGAGCATCTCCTGGACTTCGTCGGGCTTTATCGAAAACGTCTCCTCGCCGCGGGTGACTTGTCGTTCGGTCAGCAAAAGCTGCTTGAGTTCGCCATGGCGCTGATGAACGAACCGGAGATCCTTTTGCTGGACGAGCCCACAGCCGGCATCAACCCGACGCTCATCAACGGCCTGATCGATCGCCTGAAGCGCGCCAACACCGATTTCGGCATCACGCTGTTCGTGATCGAGCACAATATGCGGGTGATCATGAACATGGCCGATCATGTCCACTGCCTCGCCCATGGAGAATTGCTCGCCTCCGGCCCGCCTGACGAGATCCAGAACGATCAGCGCGTCATCGACGCCTATCTGGGAGCGCACTAGGTGACGGGCGAGACCGTTAAGTCAACGAAGCCCGCGCCGGACACGAAGTCCGCGTCGGACACGGGCAAAGCGTCGGGCTATCACGGTGGCGACGTCGACACCGTCATCTCGGTCGATGACGTCAACCGTGAAGCCAAGGCGATCGCCGAGACGGTCACCAAGGAACAGATTCTGGATCTGGTCGAAGGTGAACCCTTTCTTCAACTCGATGAGTTGCGCGCCGGCTACGGCAAGATGGAGATCCTGCATGGCATCGATCTCGCGGTCGGCAAGGGCCAGTCGCTTTGCCTGATCGGTCCGAACGGCGCTGGAAAGTCGACGATCCTCCACGCCATTTTCGGTTTCTGCACCGTCTTTTCCGGCAAGATCCTCTCCGCAGCTGGCGGGCAACGTGACGTTGCATCCCTAAGCCCAAGTGAAAAGCTGAAGTCTGCGGGTATCGCCTACATCCTCCAGGACAAATCGGTCTTCCCCGGCATGACCGTCGAGGAAAACCTCTGGATGGGCGGGTTCCTGATGGATCAGCCTGCCGAGGCCAAGCGGGCGGCGGAACGAGTCTTCGAGAAATATCCGCGGCTCGCCGAGAGGCGAAAGCACCAGGCCAAGGTGCTTTCCGGCGGCGAGCGGCGGCTTCTCGAAATTTCCCGGGCCCTCGTCATGAATCCGGATATCCTCTTGGTGGACGAACCTTCGATTGGCCTCGAACCTCGCTTCATCGATATGGTCTTTGAGATCTTGAACGACCTTCAGCGGAATGAGGGCAAGACGATCCTCATGGTCGAGCAGAATGCCAAGAAAGGCCTGGAGTTCGCAGATATCGGCTATGTCCTGGTCTCCGGCGAACTTGCGATTGCAGGCAAGGGCGACGACCTCCTCGCCAACCCCGATGTCGGCCGACTGTTCCTGGGCGGCTAGGTGGCATGGCCACCTCAATGACTTTGGGCGGCTGAGCCGAACGCATCTGCAGGACCGACGACAGGTGCTTTCGGATTACGACGGCGAGTGATCGAATTGAAGGTCTAAAGGGATGGCGTGGGCGCAACCATCTCTGCGTCGATCACATGGATCAGGTGCACCCTGTGGAACTCGGACACGCTTCGCCAGCTTCATTGGTCAAACCGCAGTGCTATTCCCTATGGTTTCCCGGATGAGGCGATTGGACAATGTCATCCGGTATAATCGAGAAGCCCTGTCGCCTGACCTTCTCGTCCGACAGTCCGAGAGAAAGGATATCGCCTATGCCCATGACATCCGAGGCATTACGCGAACGGCTGGCGCGTCAGCCACGGGTGCTGCTTGCGCATCTGCCGACACCGCTGGACCATGCTCCCCGTTTGCGTGAGGCCCTGAACGAGTCCGCGAATGCTCCCGACATCTGGATCAAGCGGGACGATATGACCGGGCTCGCCTTCGGCGGCAACAAAACGCGTCAGCTCGAGTTTGTCTTTGCTGATATGCTGGCGAAAGGCGCCGATGTCCTGGTGGCCGGCGCCTATACCCAATCGAACTGGTGCCGGCAGATGACCGCCGCCTGCGGCAAGCTTGGCCTGGATATCGCCCTCGTCCTCCTGCACGGCGAAAAGGGACCCGTCCTTCAGGGCAATCTCTTGCTTGATCATCTGATGGGCGCCGATGTTACGGTGGTCGATCTAAAGTCGATGGAGGACTTGCAACCACACCTCGATGCCAAGGGTGAGGAACTGAGGCGAGCAGGGCGAAAGCCCTATGTAATGAAGCCACTCGGTGTCGGCAGTTTGGCGATTGGCGCGCTTGGCTACATCGAGGCCGCGATCGAGCTGGATCAGCAGTTCGCGACGCTGGGTGTCGAGCCCGATTACCTCTACGTCTGCGGCGCGAACATGACACCCGCCGGCATGGCGCTCGGTTTCAAGGCGCTTGGGCGTGATATTCGGCTCGTGAATATCACACCGATCCAATGGAGCGAGCCACGAGTGCACGATATTGTCAGGATCGGCAATGCTGCGGCGGCGTTGCTTGATCTGGATGTCAGACTGGAGGTGGACGACATCGAGAGTAGCGATGACTATATCGGCGAGCGTTACGGCGTGATGAGTGATGCTGGCAGGGAGGCGTTGAAGCTGATCGCTCGGACCGAGGGCATCATCCTCGATCCCGTCTATAGCAGCAAAGCGCTCGCCGGCTTGATCGACCATGTCCGGAAGGGGCGCTTTTCCAATGAGGACACCGTCCTATTCGTCCACACCGGCGGCATGCCTGCACTGTTTGCCTATGCCGATGATCTGGAGCTGGAGCACCTCCGCGACGGATTGAATTAGCATTGATTTTCAGGATGGTATGCTCAGGCTCGGTGTGATTCCTCTTCCAACAAACAGAATTGGAAGAGCTCGATTCCGCGAGCCTACTCATTAGATTTACGCCAACGCATGATCGACGTTGTCGAAGCTGGCAGTTCTGCACGAGCCGCGGCGCGTTGTCCGGGCAATGGCCCTTACGGCTGGAAGCGGTGATGCCATGGGGCTTGAGCAGCTTGCGGTAGTCGCCGGTTTCAAATCGCTATGTTCTAGCGCATCCTCGCAAAGGGTGCTTTTCAGACTCTCGGACATCGATCCGCCAGACCGTATCGGGCAGGGCGGCGATGAACGCGGATTTCGTCCTCATGGCATCAACGCCCCTTTCGCGAAAAAAGGCGAGGCTTTTCACAAAACCTCAACCTCCTCCTTCTGCGTCGCAATCGCTGCGGCCGAGCCCGCCGCCTCGAGTTCAAGCCGCCACGTCTTCAACGGCGTCGGTGTGATCCCGAGCGCTGCTGCAACACTACTGTGCGTCGCGCCAGCCTCCGACAACCGTGCAACCGGCTGCTCCCCATCTTCAGCCGAAAAACGCCGACGCGGCTGCTTGCTCATTTTGCCCCTCCAAGGCGGTATCGTATCTACCGCCCTGCTTCGGGATTACGGAACAACGTCAGCCGCCGAGCTTGGCTTCGACCAGCGAAGATGCACCTGAGCGCGTGCCCAGCATCTCGCCGCGCTTCAGCGCTTCATGGCTGGCTGGCTCGCCCGCTTGCTTGCCCAGCGCCCAATCGATGTCCGCTTCGGCCTCATCGGGCGGCATGATCAGGACACCGCTCATATCGCACACCACGACGTCGCCCGGATGAGCGACGGCGCCACCGCAGGCGACATCGACATTGAAGGAGCCGCCGATATCGAGGAGGCGGGTGGTGATCGGTGCCGGACCGCGGCACCAGACAGGGAGGTCATACTGTTCGATCTCGGGAACATCGGTGCAGGTGCCGTCGATGACGACGCCGGAACAGCCCGTCGCCTTGATAGCGCAGGCGACCCCGCCGCCGAGGCAAGCGTGCTTCAGATCGCCGAGGCGATCGATCACCAGAATGTCGCCTGGACGAAGAAACTGGATGACGTGATGAAGAAGCGTCGAATCCTGCCCCGGCAAGGCAAGCGTGACTGCCGTGCCCGCGGCGTGACGGCCAGGCAGGACTGCCTGAATGACGGGATCGCAAAAGCCCATCTGACGCTTGTGTCCGATGGTCGCCGTTTCGACCCGATCCGCTTTTTCCAGAAGGGCCGATGCGATCTGGGCCGGCATGTCGCGAAGCTGGTAGCTCAAGCTTTCTTCCTCCCTGATTGCCTTCTAGTTTGAAAGCAATAGGAAAAAGGGCAAGCCATGAATCGCAATATCGAGCACTGGGAGGTTTCAAAAAAGGCGGTGAAGTCGGAGGCGGGTGTAGTCGCCGCACAGCATCATCTGGCAGCGCGTGCCGGGGCCGGTATGCTTGCGACCGGCGGCAATGCGGTGGATGCTGCTGTCGCAGCCGGCCTGGCGCTTGCTGCGGTCGAGCCCTGGATGTGCGGGCTTGGCGGCTCCGGCTACATGGTGGTCTGGCTCGCCGAGGAGAAACAGGCTCATGTGCTCGACTTCCAGGGCATGCTGCCAGCTGCGATCTCCTCCGACGACTACCCGCTCGACGCCAACATGCCGGTGACCATCATGGGCTTTCCCGGCGTGGTCGATCGGCAGAACGAGGTCGGCTATCGCTCGATCACGATACCAGGTGCCGTCCTTGGGCTCTCTCGTGCGCTGGAGCGCTTCGGGAGGCTTGGCCTCGACACCGTCCTGGGACCGGCAATTCAGCTTGCGGAACGCGGCCTTCCCGTCGACTGGTTCACCACGCTTCAAGTGTCGCTCGCCATGGTGGATCTGCGCCGCGATCCAGCGGCAAGCGCCGTCTATCTGCCAGGCGATGTGCCACCGCAGCCCGAACACTTCTTGCCGCTCGGCCGGCTGCCAGACACCCTAAAATCGCTTGCCGAGAGCGGACCGGAGGATTTCTACCGAGGCCGGCTTGCCGAGCATATCGCTGCCGATCTGAGGACAGGCGGCAGCCGGATCGATGGCGATGATCTGGCTGCCTATCAGGTGCTGGAACATGAGCCGCTCATCGGCGCGCATCGTGGCGCCATGCTGCACACGGCGGGACCGACCAGCGGTGGCCCGCGGCTGATCGAGACGCTCGACCACATTGCCTCACATCTTGACCCGCGCGCAGGCATCGGTGCGGAAAGCTGGAAAATCTATGCCGACGGCCTGAACAAGGCCTGGCAAAGTCACAAAAAACGGATCGGCAGAGTGACCGAGATCGGCGGCTGCACCAGTCATCTCTCCGCCGTCGATGCTGACGGCAATATGGCCGCCCTTACCTACACGCTCCTCAATCGCTTCGGCAGCTGCGTGGCCCTTCCCTCGACCGGCATCCTGATGAACAACGCCGTCAGCTATTTCGACCCGAGGCCGGGCTTTCCGACCACCATGCAAGGCCGAAAGCGGATCAACGCCAGCAATATGTGCCCGACGGTCGCGACGCGCGACGGTGAGGCGATCTTCGCGCTGGGCGCGTCGGGTGCCAACTACATCATGCCCTGCACGACCCAGATCGCTGCGCTGATGCTGGATTTCGGCCTCTCTCTCGAAGAGGCGATGAATCATCCCAGGATCGATGCCTCCGATCGCGGCTCGATCCGTGTCGATCCCAGGCTGGGTGACGATGTCCTGAACGTCCTCGCCGCGGACTTCAAGCTGGAGATCGCTCAGCTCCTGGTGTTTCCAAAGCTCTATTCCTGCCCATCCGGCGTTAGTCGGGAACCGGGAAGCGGACTTTGTCATGGGCTGAACGATCCCTCGCAGCCGATTGGCGGTGCTGCGGCAGCAGCGCCGTTCCGTTTGGATGACGAGGCAAATTCGGCAGATACACCTAGACCGTGAGGCCCCTCAGTAGCCTTGCTCCAAGTCGACCAGATCGGGGACCGGCTGGCCCGCCAGGAATTTTCTGACGTTCGCAGCGATCGCCTTGCCACCGGCGATCGGGTCGATCAGGGAAGCGACGTGAGGCGTGACCAAAACCATTCGATGGCACCAGAAGGGATGATCGGCGGGCAGCGGTTCCGTATGGAACACGTCGAGCGTCGCAGCGCTGATCTGGCCGGAGTCAAGGGCAGCTATGAGATCGTCCTCGACCAGATGGCCGCCGCGCGCGGCGTTGATGATCGATGCGCCTCTTGGCAATTGATTGAACAGATCGGCATTCAAGATGCCTTCGGTCGCTGACGTTAACGGCAATAGGCAGACCAGAATCTCGGTCCGCTCCAGAAAGCCTGCAAGACCCTCCTGCCCGGCAAAGTTCGCAACACCGTCGATCGATTTCGGCCGTCTGGACCAGCCGGCAACGTCGAAGCCGAGCGCTGCGAGCGCACGTGCACAATCCGCACCGAGATCTCCGAGGCCCATCAGGCCGACCCGGCGCTCATAGGCAGGCGGATTGACCAGCTGCAGCCATTCCCTCTTCTCCTGTGCCGCTTCGATCTCGGGCAGGCGGCGGTGCAGGCGAAGCACGTGCAGGGTCACATATTCGCGCATGCGGATCTTCAGATCCTCGCCGGTCGTGCGGATGATCGGCACATGCTTCGGCAGCTCCGGGTCGGCGAGCACATGATCGATGCCGGCGCCGATCGAGACGATCGCCTGCAGATTGGGAAAGCGCTTCAGCCCCCCCGCCGGCGGTTTCCAGACGACGGCAATGTCGATGTCAGCGGGGTCCCCGGGATCCTCCCAGCCTCGGCATTCGATCTCGGGCAGGAGCGATTGCATATGCTCCTGCCACCACTTTTCACGTGCGGGGCCGACGCGGATGATTAACGCCATGACGTCATTCCGGTCCTAGAACGAGGTTCGGTAGCCAAAGGCTGAGCTCCGGGATGAAGGTGAGCGCGATCCAGACCAGCATCAGCGGCACCATGAACGGCAGGCAGGCGATGGTCACCTTTTCGAACGGCACCTTGCCGACTTCGACCATGATGTAAAGGCCGATGCCCATCGGCGGGGTGACGATGCCGATCAAGAGGCCCAGCTGCAGCATGATGCCGAAGTGGACGCGGTCCACGCCGTAAGCGTCGATCACAGGGAGCAGCATCGGCACCAGCATCAGCTTCGCCGGCACGCCTTCGACCACGCAACCGATGAGTAGGACGAACACCATCATGAGTGCCAAAAAAACGTTCTTGTCCTCGGTGATCGAGAACAGGGCGTCTCCCAGCATCTGCGGCACCTGCTCGATCGCCAGCAGCCAGCCCATGGCGATCGAAAAGCCGATGATGATCATGATCACCGTGGTCATCAGCATGGTGTCGGTAAGCGCCGCCCAGAAACGCTCGAAGGTCAGCGTGCGGTAGACAAATCCCAAAAGAATCGAATAGAGGCAGGCGAGCACGCCGGCCTCGGTCGCGGTGACGAAGCCGAACAGGATCGAGCCCAGAATGATCGCTGGTGCGACCAGAGCGAGAAGCCCATCCAGGGCATGGCCGACGACCTCCTGCCGGCTCGCCTTGGGCTGGGTCGGAAAGTTTTCCCGCGTCGCCAGAATCCGGTTGAACGCCATCAGCGACAGGCCGACCAGCACACCCGGCACGAGCCCTGCGAGGAACATGCGCTCCACCGATTGCTGCGCCAGAAAAGCGTAGATCACGAGGCCGATCGAGGGCGGGATCAGAGGGCCGACCACGGCGGAGCAGACGGTGACGGCGGCGGCGAATTCCGGACGGTAGCCGCGCTCCTTCATCGCCTTGATCTCGATGGTGCCGAGGCCTGCTGCATCGGCGACCGCAGCACCGGAGACGCCGGCGAAGATCATCGAAGAGAGCACGTTGACCTGAGCAAGGCCTGCCCTGAAGTGGCCGACCAGAGATGAAGCGAAGGCGAAGATGCGGTCGGTCATGCCGACCACGTTCATCAGGTTGCCAGCCATGATGAAAAACGGCACGGCGGCGAGCGAGGGCTTGTTCACGCCGTCTAGAATCTGCTGCGGGATGATGTAGAGATCGCCGGAGAAATCCGACGTAGCGAAGGCGGCGACCACGGCGGCGCCGATCGCGATCGAGACCGGCACGCGCATCAGGATCAGGACGATGAAGCCCGCGAACAGGACGCCCGCCATCATGCGAATAGCTCCGGGCGCCGATCGTCCGTTTGCTCATCGATAGTGTCGGAAAAGAACTTATTCATCGGCGATGACATGGCTTGCCGGCTCCGGCCAGCCGAGCCAGGCCTTGGCGGCATCGAGCAGAGCGTGCAGGAAGATCAGAAGGCAGGATGCTGCGAGCGGCACGGACAGGGTGTAACGCTCCAGCTCGCTGCCCCAAGGCGTGATCACGCCGTCGATCACGCCGACCTGGCTTTCCAGGATGACCGGCATCTCCTTCAGGATGATCCCGATCACCAGCAGCACCGTGGCAATCACGAACCAGCGGCTTGCGGCCATCGCGCCTGGCCCCAGCCGCCGCATCACGAAGTCGACGGCGATGTCCTTGCCCTTCCTGTAAACCACGAAAAAGCCGATGAACGACATCCAGACGAACACCTGCATGGTCCAGGGCCAGAGCCAGTAGAACGAGATGTCGAGCGGACGGAGCAGG
Source organism: Geminicoccaceae bacterium (assembly GCA_051010395.1). Classification (GTDB taxonomy): domain Bacteria; phylum Pseudomonadota; class Alphaproteobacteria; order Geminicoccales; family Geminicoccaceae; genus JANQPX01. Next base: position 15,338 of record JBPCVQ010000548.1, read on the forward strand.
ATGGTCGCCGCCGTGCCGATCAGCATCAGGAACAGGCAGAGGTTGGCCGCCCAAAGGAAAAGCGTGGCCAGGCCCTCGAAGATCCGATCGGCGCGGGTCACCAGCCGCTCGAGCGGGCGGTCCGCGCTTGGATCCGTCACGTCACGACCTCAGCTCGGGTTGCGGGTCGCCTCGACCGCCCCCAGAAATCCTTCCGGCAGCTCGCCCTTGCTTTCCATGTCCTGGTAGAGCGCGGTGATGCTCTCGATGAACGGGCCACGATCGATGTCGCTGAAGGTCACGCCCTTTTCCTTCATGCGCGCGATCGATTCGTCGGCCGCGGCGTTCATCACCTGGACGCTGTGGGCGCCAGCTTCCTCGTAAGCCTTCAGGAGCGCGTCGCGATGCGCATCAGACAATGCGTCATAGGCCTCCTTGTTCATCATGAAGCCGATCGACTGGTAATATTCGTCATGGCGAATGACATGCGGCGCCACCTCGTAGAAGCGCATGCTCTCCACCAACGCGATCGGGCTGTTCACCGCCTCGACGATGCCCTTGTCGATGGACTGATAGACGTCGGTCCAGGCAAGCGTCTTCACCTCGGCGCCGAGATGGGTCCAGATGGCATGCGCCAGCTTGTCCGGGTGCATGCGAAGCTTGATGCTGCCGACGTCGTCATAGCTCTGCACGTCCTTGTTCGCGACCATCACACGGTAGGGACCGCGCAGGATGGCGGTGGGATCACCGAGCAGCGCGACACCCGCCTGTTCGGAGGCCTCTTCGAACCAGCCTTTGGCCATGTCGCTGTTCATGAATCTGACCCAGTGGTCGCGATCGTCGAACAGGAAGGCGGCGCTGACCCAGGAAATGTCCTCGACCCATTTGTCCATATAGGTCGAGCCCTCGGCGTAAAGATGCACCGTACCGAGCTTCAGCTGCTCCATGACAGCATCGGTCTTGCCAAGCTGTTCGTTCGGGAAGACCTTCACGTCCAAATCGCCGTTCGAGTATTCGGCCACCTTGTCAGCGAAATACTGAAAGACGAGCCCCTCCGGGCTATCCGGTGGCATCTTGGAAGCCATGCGCCAGGTTTCGGCGCTTGTCGCTGTAGCCATGGAAAGGCAAAGTGCGCCCGCACCGACAACACTCATGAAAGCTCGACGTCTCCAACTCATCATGATCAGCCTCCTTTGTTCTTTCTTTGTCCTTGATCGAAATTAGAACGCGATATGTGATCCTGGTCAATCGCGCGTTCAATCAGGATGAAGCCGCCCGGCACTGCCGTTCCTGGAGAGTGCCTGGTTCAAGAGATCGAAGCCTGCGTGAATGATGCCGTATTGCAGACTGACCATTATCATCATCAGCGGCCGTGGCTGCTTTGATGCCATCGGCCGTGGGGCGTGCGAGGATCGCCTCGATATCGGCGAGAGACACCGCCATCTCGCATATCGACCAACATTGCACGCGGTGGTTCTCAGCCGGGAACTACTCGTCGGTCTGGCGCTTGAAGCCCATGCAGCAACCGCTCGCAAAACTCCGTTTGTGGAGCGGCGGATACTTGGCGGAAGCGCAGATTAGGTCAGTGTGCTCGGTGTTTTTGATATGAGGGATGATGACTGAGAGGTCATGTTTGATGAAGAGCATGGCAAGGCCGAACTCTATTTACAGGTCAATAATTATGGATTGGATCGAGAGGTTATCTCGTGGCCCTTCATTGCCCTGGGGGGCACAATATCTGCAGCAGAGCGCTGATCACGATGGAGGACTGGAGCGAAATCTCCCAGCAGAATCCGACGGGTGCGATCAGCATTCGCTTGAGCATCGCAGAACCTACGCTTCAATTATGATCGGCGTTGGCCACTCTTCAGGAATAGGATGAACCAAAAGTGCTCATGCTAGACGAAGAGTTTTGAATGAGTGTAGTGGGCTCGATGTCGACCGATAAGTTGTTGGGTGGCTCCTTACTTTTCAACTGGCCATGCATACCCGCCAAGTTTCGTGGTTTTTAAGCCCAAACGGACAGCACTTTCACAAAGGCTCACCGCGCAGGCGACGCCATCGAGAACCGGCAGCCCATGTTCCCTGGTTAGTGATGCTGTCAAGTCCGTCATACCAGCGCAACCAAGCACGATGGCCTCGGCGTGATCTTCCTTGATGGCTCGCTTGATCTCCTCATTGATACGTGCACGGGCGTCGCCCGACTTGCTTTCGAGATCGAGCACCGGGATATCTGACGCCCTTACCTTGGCGCAACGCGCGGCCAATCCGTAGCGGACGAGATTATGCTCGATTGCCGGAACCGAGCGCGACAGCGTCGTGACCACGGAAAACTTGTTGGCCAGCATGCTGGCCACGTGAAAGGCCGCCTCGCCGATGCCGAGGACGGGTGCCTCGGTCATGCACCTCACCGCATCGAGGCCTGTATCGTCGAAGCAGGCGAGAACGATACCGTCGACATCAGGATAGCTGCGTATGGCGGCGATCGTGCCTGCGAGGCTCATCGCCTCGTCGAAATAGCCCTCGATGCTGACCGGGCCCTGATCGGGATTGACGGCGATGATATCGGTGCCCACGGAAGCGACCTGTTCCGCGGCCTTGCCGATCTTTGTGGTCATGGACGCCGTGGTATTCGGATTAAGAACCAAGAGCTTCATGCCGTTATCCGCTCACGCTTCCATGCCGAGATAGGCGGCCTTGATCCTGTCGTCGTTCAAGAGGTCCTTGGACGGGCCGCTGAGCACCACCGAGCCTGTGGCCATCGCGTAGGTTCGGTGCGAGATGCTGAGCGCCATGCGGGAATTTTGCTCCACCAGGAGCACCGTGACCTTCTCGTCGCGATTGATCGCGACGATCGAGCGTGCGATCTCCTGCACCAGCTTGGGCGCGATGCCGAGCGAGGGCTCGTCGAGCAGAAGAAGGCGCGGTTTGGCCATGAGGGCGCGGCCAATCACCATCATCTGCTGTTCGCCGCCGCTCAAGGTTCCGGCGGTCTGCGTGTAGCGCTCGCGCAGCCTCGGAAACCGCTCGAGGACGCTGTTCAATGTTTGCTGAATGCCGGCTTTGTCGACGCGCGTGAAGGCGCCCATCAGAAGATTGTCCTTCACCGTCATGAACGGGAAGACCCGGCGCCCCTCCGGCACCATGACGATGCCTTTCTTGACGATCTCCGCGGCCTTGGTGCCATCGAGGCGCTGTCCTTCGAAATGGATCTCGCCGCGATGAATTTTCTGCAATCCGGTGATCGCGCGCAGGATGGAGGACTTGCCGGCGCCATTCGCGCCGATCAGAGCGACGGTCTCGCCCTCGTCCATGTCGATCGAAACGCCTTTCAGCGCGTAGACATGCTCATAGTAAAGCTCGACATCGTCGAATTTCAGCATCTCGCCCATCAGCTACATCCCGATCGCATCGTCTTCGCTCCCGAGATAGGCCTCGATGACCTTTTCATCGGCCTGAATGTCGACAGG
>JBPCVQ010000549.1:0-46494 GCA_051010395.1 Geminicoccaceae bacterium
GGCCCGACCTTCGCCGTGAGGTGCGTGCAGGCGGGGAGGATGCGCTGAAGATGGCGATCCGAAACCGGCGACCACCAAGGGGATTGATCCACCATTCCGAGCGCTGCGTAATATGCGAGCTCGTCCTATCAGAAGATCTTGAAACGGCATGGCCTGGCACCGTCCATGAGCCGAAAGGGCAATTGCCTCGACAACGCACCGATGGAGAGTTTCTTCGGCTCGATGAAGAATGAGCTCGTGCATCGAACCCGGTTCGCCACACGCCGTGAGGCCAGGGCTGCACTCTGCGAGAACCGTCACCTGGAGCGGCTCTTGGTACGACACCAAGAGAAATCACAACCAGTACGATTGTTGAGGCGGTATGAACTGGCCTCTCGGTCGGCTGCCGATCATCAAACGCGGGGATGGGAACTTAGAAAGGCTTGAGCTGTATATGAGAAAATCTTGTACGCACAGTTCTTAGGCGGGAGGGCTCCGCAAGGAACTCTGTCTGCTGGCAGTTTTCCAATCTCGTCTTTAAGAATGGGGTGGTGCCTTAGCTGTCGCTAATGAGCGCTTTCTTTATTGGCTTCTGTCAGTGCGTAGAGATTTCGAGATGAATGAATGGCTGCAGGCGCCAACCAGCCCTCGACAATGTGATTCATCACCAATTCGGCATTGTCTTTCCAAGCCCTCGCCCTTTTTTCGCTGGCGCGTGTCCGGCGGGGCTCTGCATCGTAAGCCGTTCGGGCATTTTGATCCGAGATCATGATGACGAATGCGGCCGGGCTGTGCGAAGGCGAGAGCAGGTAGCCGCCAAGTGTCGTGACGTAGTTCATCGAGCCCGTCTTGGCCCATATGCGAAAGGCTTGGTCCGGGCTGTTGAAACGCCTGGCAAGTGTGCCGGACCAACCGGAGGCGGGAAGCAGGCCGGTGAGCGTGCCATCGCGCCAGCCATGACGCAGGACCGCCGCAAGCTGTTCCGATGTCAGTCTGGACTCGCTGTTCAGGCCGGAGTGATTGTTCAGCCGGGCCTTGTCCCAGGAAATGTGAGACAGGCGCTTTTCGAGCTCCCCAAGGACGATCGCTGCCGAGTTCTCGAGGCTGGCCAGTTCGGGCTCCACCGTCATTGCGGCCGCGAGGCCAATCATCTCAGCCACCAAGTTATTGCTATACCAGAGCATGTCACGAACAAGCAGACGAAGCGGCCTGCTCTTGTGAACGGCGAGCAGGCGGCCGTCAGTGGCTTCTGTGACACGCTTCGGTGCCGGCAGCTCGATACCGTACAATCCCGTAAGATGGGCGAAGACCTGGCCCGCATGGAGGCCTGCATCCTTGACTGGCAAACTCCGTTTTGAGCGGCGGGCCCCTTTATCGGCCAATTGCCAAATGGCGCCTTCAACATCGATTTGTTTCAGCTGCACACCACCTGGCGGCATGAGATCTGACGCTGCGCTCTCGAACGAAGCCTCGTCGAGGTGAGGCACGGTTTCGGCCGTGAGGGCTCCACGCTTGTTCCAGCGCAGATTGACCCGGTTGAATGCGAGCGACAGCGCGCCGAGGCCGGGATTATAGGCGGCTTCGGTCGGTTGCGAGGGCTCGATCTCTGCAAACCTTGGGAGCAGTGTGTCATCGATCAGAAATCGTCCTTCGATGCTGCGGACGTGGCGGCTTGCCAATTCATCGATCAGGGGCAGGAGGTCGGGAATGTCGAGAACGGGGTCGCCACCACCCTTGAGAATGAGATCCCCTTTGAGAACGCCGTTCTCGATGGGGCCGGTGGCTCGAAGCTCCGTCAGAAACCGATGCTCAGGACCGAGAAGCTGAAGCGCGATGACTGCTGTGGCGAGTTTCGCCGAACTCGCGGGGATCTGGTCATGATCGGCGTTATGTTGCGCCACGGGGATCCCCCGCTCCAAATCGACGACGATATAGCTGACTTCGGCACCATCGGACAGCACATCCGGGAGGGGGGCGGCGGCATCGCTGTCGATGGCAAGCAAAGGTCGAAGAATACGCTCGCCAAATCGGTCCTGATTGCCGATCAGTTTTGTCGGCGCGCTCTTCTCGAGGGTTTTTGGCTCGGGCAAAGGCGGTGAACTGATCGTCGGTTCGCCTTTGGAGAGGCGGCTTTCCTGGGCTGCAATCTCCTTGTCCGGTGCGGGGAGGGAGGCCGAAGAGCAGGCCGCAAGTGATTGAACTAGCGCGATAGCTACAATGAAATGAGACGGATTGAATGCCATTTAGCCCTCCAGTATCGAGCCGATTGCAGTCAATCCCGATCATTGCAGCCAGGCGGGCATGTGATCAATGTCCGATCCAGCACTGTATGATCACAATAGTGCTTATCCTGTTATTTTCGCCTTTTGGTTAATTTTTGTCTTTGGACAAGCCGGCCTCTCATGCCGCACCGTCAACACTGCGTCGTCCGGGCTAGCGGCCGGCTGCCATAGTTGTGTATGTGGGTTCGGTTACGTCGGCGGCATTCGTCTTAGGGAGATGGTGCGCGATACCTTTGTGGCATTCGATGCAAGTTTTCTCGCCACTCACGAGGAATCGCTCATGGGCCTCGGCGGCACGTGGGCTCTGGCGGGTGAAGTCCATCGACTTTTCCGAGTGACAATTACGACACTCCAGGCTGTCATTCGCCTTGAAGCGTGCCCACTCCCGCTCCGCCATCTCCAGACGCTTCGCCTGAAATTTCTCAGGTGTATTGATCGTACCAAAAATCTTCCCCCAGACCTCCTTGGAGGCCTGCATCTTCCGGGCGATTTTGTCGGTCCAGTTGTGGGGGACATGACAGTCGGAGCAGATGGCGCGCACGCCAGAGCGGTTCGAATAGTGGATCGTCGTCTTCAATTCGGCAAAGACATTGTCGCGCATTTCATGGCAGCCGGTGCAGAACGTCTCGGTGTTGGTGAGCTCCATCGCCGTGTTGAACCCGCCCCAGAAAATGATCCCGGCCAGGAACCCGCCGACGGTCAGAAAGCCGAGGCTGAAATAGGTACTTGGTCGCCAGAAGACATGCCAGAACCGTTTGATCCCATTCCACATGGTCACATCCCTACTACCGTTCGCCGATCATATCGTCGACATCGACGAAGCTGTTGCCGACCAGGGGTTTCACCTCATGCTGGGGTACGTGGCACTGATTGCAAAAATAGCGGCGCGGTGAGATCGAGGCGAGGAACTGACCGTCGCGGTCCATGAAATGGGTGATCGAGACCATCGGCGCCTGGCTGTCTTCCACGGCTCTGCGGCTATGGCAGGTGAGGCATTTGTTGACGTTTATGTCGACCTGGTAGCCTTCGATCTTGTGGGGGATGACCGGCGGCTGCTCCGGGTAGTTCCTCGCCTTACGCAGGTCGGTGTTCGATTGCGGCATCATGCGTGGTGCTTCGTCACTCTCGCCAAGCGCCGTGCTGCGCAGGGTTGCGACATCAGGATCAGCGGCAAGGGCAACAGCAGCCATGCCGATGAGCAGAGCACATCCCCAGGGGATTCCGCCAATGAAGTTGCTCTGCATGATCAGGCCCTTTCAATTTTCACGGCGCATTTTTTGAAGTCGGTTTGCTTCGAGATTGGGTCGGTGGCGTCCAGTGTGACCTTGTTGATCAGCTGGCTGGCGTCGAACCAGGGCACGAAGACCAGGCCCTTAGGCGGCTTGTTGCGCCCGCGGGTCTCGACCCGGGTGATGATCTCGCCCCGGCGGGACGCGACCTTGATCTGATCGCCGCGTCTGAGATCCATCGCCTCGGCATCGTCCGGATGCATGAAGCAGACCGCGTCGGGAAAGGACTTATAGAGTTCCGGCACCCTCTGGGTCATCGAGCCGGAATGCCAGTGTTCCAGCACCCGTCCGGTGGACAGCCAGAACGGATACTCCTCATCAGGGCTCTCGGCGGGCGGCTCATAGGGGAGGGCAAAGATCACCGCGCGCCCATCGGGCTTGCCGTAGAACTCGATCCCCTTGCCGGGCGTCACATAAGGATCCGATCCCTCGCGAAAGCGCCAGCGCGTCTCCTCGCCATCGACCACCGGCCAGCGCAGGCCGCGTGATTCGTGATAGGCATCGAACGGCGCCAGGTCATGAGCATGACCGCGGCCGAAGCTCGCATATTCCTCGAACAGGCCCTTTTGGACATAGAAGCCAAATTCCTTGGACTCGTGGTTGGCGTAACCGTTTTCAATGTCCGTGACGGGAAAAGCGTCCACCTGGCCGTTGGCGAACAACACGTCGAACAAGGTTTTGCCCTTGTAGTCGGGATTGGCGTCGAGCAGATCCGCCGGCCACACCTCATCGGTGGTGAAGTGCTTTGAAAACTCCATGAGCTGCCAGAGGTCGGAGCGCGAAGAGCCGGGGGCGTCGATGAGCTGGTGCCAGAACTGGGTGCGGCGCTCGGCATTGCCATACGCACCCTCCTTCTCCACCCACATCGCCGTCGGCAGGATCAGATCGGCAGCTTCCGCGGTCACGGTCGGGTAGGCATCGGAGACGACGATGAAGTTGTCGGGATTGCGGTAGCCGGGCAGGCCCTCCTCCATCATGTTGGGTGCCGCCTGCATGTTATTGTTGACCTGCACCCAATAGGCATTGAGCTTGCCGTCCTTCAGCATCCGGTTCTGCAGGACGGCGTGATAACCGGGCTTTTCCGGGATGGTGCCTTCCGGCAGTTTCCAGATCTCTTCGGCGATCGCCCGGTGTTCCGGATTCGCGACCACCATGTCGGCTGGCAGCCGATGGCTGAACGTGCCGACTTCTCGCGCGGTGCCGCAGGCAGACGGCTGGCCCGTCAACGAGAACGGGCTGTTGCCGGGCTCCGAGATTTTGCCGGTCAGAAGATGCAGATTGTAGACGAGGTTGTTCGCCCAGACGCCGCGGGTATGCTGGTTGAAGCCCATGGTCCAGAGCGACATGACTTTGGTGTCGGGATCGGCGTAGAGTTCGGCGATTTCCTCCAACCGGTTCTTCGGCACGCCCGACAGTTCATGCGCCTTGTCCAGCGTGTAGTCCGCAACGAACGCTGCATACTCCTCGAAGGTGGCATCAACAGCACCGCCGACATCGTCCGCATTCGCAGCCGCCATCTCCAGGGGATTATCGGGGCGAAGCCCGTAACCGATGTCGGCGTTGCCGACCTTGAAGTTGGTGTGTTTCTTGACGAAGGCTTCGTCGACCCGCCCGGTCTGAATGATGTGGTTGGCGATGTAGTTCAGGATCACCAGGTCTGTCTGCGGCTCGAAGACGGCGGGGATGTCGGCGAGATCGAAGCTGCGATGCTCGAACACCGAGAGTACAGCGACCTTCACGTGATCGGCGCTGAGGCGGCGGTCGGTGAGACGCGTCCAGAGGATTGGATGCATCTCCGCCATGTTCGAGCCCCAGAGAACGAAGGCGTCCGCTGCCTCGAAGTCGTCGTAGCAGCCCATTGGCTCGTCGATACCGAAGGTGCGCATGAAGCCGCCGACCGCGGAGGCCATGCAGTGGCGGGCATTGGGGTCGATATTGTTGGAGCGAAAGCCTGCCTTCATCAGCTTGGACGCGGCATAGCCCTCCCAGACGGTCCATTGGCCGGACCCGAACATGCCGACTGCGGTCGGCCCCTTCTCCCGGATCGTGGCCTTGAACTTCTCGGCCATGACGTCAAAGGCTTCATCCCAAGACACGGGCTCGAAGTCGCCGTTCTTGTCGTACTCGCCGTTGGTCTTGCGCAGCAGCGGCTGGGTCAGGCGATCTTCGCCATACATGATCTTGGAGAGGAAATAGCCCTTGATGCAATTCAGGCCGCGATTGACCGGCGAGAGCACGTCACCGTGGGAGGCGACAACCTTGCCCTCCTTAGTTGCCAGCATCACCGAGCAGCCAGTGCCGCAGAAACGACAGGGCGCCTTGTCCCATTTGAGGCCGATTTTCTCTGCATCGGTGACCACGTATTGCGCCAAAGCCGTGTCCTGCAAACCGGCCGCTGCGGCCGCCGCAGTGATCGCGCTCGTCTTGATGCAGTCTCTCCTGGTCATGGTCATGCTGTCGTCTCCGTCCGATCTCTCTCGCGCGCGTTCACCGGTTCATCCAGTCCCGCGGTGTACTCGACATGATGGCTGACGAGCGTGCAGCCGAGCACGCCCGGTAGGGTCGTGATGACGTTGATGCTGTTCGTGACCTCGCCCAGCGTGGTGGTCTCGAGACAGACGATCAGCTTGCCCTTCGGGTCGACGATCGCCACCTCGGCCTGGTCCATGGCGTCGACCCGCCGTGCCACCTCTGGCACTGAGACGGGTTTCACCTGAACCACGAGGCTGGAAATATGAGTCTCTTCGGCAGCGTCAGGCGAAGAGCTTGAAATAGGCTCACTAACCATGCGGTGAAGGTCCCTCGAGGCTGAGAGCGTTGATCGGGCACATGGGCGCACAATCGCCACAGCCGGTACAGGCTGCTGCATCGACCGAGATCAGATCGATACCGCCCAGGCGCGGCCGGAACCGGATCGCGCGAACGGCGCATACATCCTCGCAAGCTCGACAGGCGACGCTGGAGAGTGACAGGCAACGGTCCGCGACTTGAAGCCGGGGACGATCCTGCGAGCGCAATGGCCCAAACAAGATGTCCCGCCGAGAAAGTGATCGTTCAGTCTGCATGCGCCCCCCGCGTAGACGATCATCCGCCGGTCGGCGGCCCGTAGATCAGCTGCAGCATCCAGACGATGAAGCCATAGCCGCCAACACAAGCCACCGCCGCCAGCGGCGCCAGGACGACCGTGAACATGAGGAATGCCCGCAACTCCTCGCCGCGCGAGGCGACGCATTCCCCATCGTCGGAGTCCAGTCGATTTTGTGGCGACATCTTGCACCTCGTGTTTATGTCGAGGATGTTACATCGACTACAGATTATTGCACTTGATCAAGATCAAAGTGTCTATCGTTTTGACAGCGCCTGTTAGGGGTTGAAGAGGCCGGTCGACCGCATCCTGATATTCACCAATGCGAACCTGAGAAGCCGCCTGTGTAGAGGAAAGAAGTTGACCACAGGCGGAACGGGCGCATGGACCAGATCAGGTCGATGGCAATGCGCCGCCCATGACGTGTAAACGCTTCCGCGCACCAAGTTTATTGACTCCGGCTAAGCTTAGATCAGCCGATCGGTGTGATCGCTCCCTTGCCAGCGAACCAGGACCGGACATTGTCGAGGACGCAGTCGCCCATGGCCTTCACCGTTTCCTCAGTGTTGCTGGCGATGTGTGGGGTCAGGACGACATTGTCCATGGAGAGAAGGGCCTCTGGCACTTTGGGCTCGTCTTCGAACACGTCCAGCCCTGCGGCTGCGATGCGGCCGTTTTCAAGAGCGTCGACCAAAGCCTGCTCATCCACCAGCCAGCCGCGCGCAATGTTCACGAACACGCCCTTCGGGCCGAGCGCGTCCAGAATTTCGGCGGTGACGATAGGGCCAGCTCCTTGCCCGCCTGCTGCGGCCAGGAACAGAATGTCGACATCATCCGCCAGTGCTTTCGCTGAAGGGTAGGATTTATAGAGAACGCCTTCCTTCGGTAGCGGATCGTAATAGCCGATGGTCATGTCGAACGCTTCGAGGCGCTTGGCGAGCGCTACGCCAATGCGCCCATAGCCGAGGATGCCGGCGCGCTTGCTGGAGAATTTGGTGGCGGGTGCGTAGCGGCCTTTCAGCCATTGTCCGGAACGAACGAACGTGTCCGCCTGAACGATCCGCCGGCAGGCGCTCATGGCGAGGATGATGCCGAGATCGGACACATCGTCATAAAGGACTGGTGTTGTGGTGACGGTGATGCCGCGTTCCTTGGCGCGTGCGACGTCGGTCATCTCCAGGCCCACGCCCATGATCGAGGCGATCTCGATATTGGGCAGGGCGTCGATGACATCCGTCGGAACGCCTGCCATGGCATTGGTGACCACACCCCGGATGCGGTCTGCGATAGGCCTCAGAGCAGCCGCCCGATCGGCTTCCTGATAAACATTGTGCACCGTGAACTCCGCCTCCAGCGCTGCCTGAACTTCCGGTCGCTGCGCGCCGATTACGGCGATCTCTGCACTCATGAACGTTCTCCTGACGGGGAAATGGGAATGATGGAAGATGTTCGGCCGACGGTATTCAGCCTTGATCGGCGCCGGTTACTCTTTCGAGCAGGCGAAAGAAGCCGCGCTTTCGTTCGGAACTGCTCGTCCAGTTGACCGGTACGCTCTGATAGCCCTCATCGAAGCCTTCACCGGCCATGCGATAGTCGAAATAGCCCCAGCCTGCATACTCACCGATTGCGGCGAGCATATTGTTGTCATCGGCATCGAAGTCGAAATGATCGTCTTCGTTGAACAGGATCGGTTGACCCTGAAATGCGGGATTGGCGCGGCATTGCCTGACCATCTCCCGGATGCGGTTCGGATCTTCCACGCTATTGCCATGGAGCAGGATGAAATCCGCGACCCGCATGGTCGGATCGGGCGGCAGCGTGCCTCCGCGCATGCTGGTGCTGACCAGAAGCCGGCCGGCCGGCGTGTCCAGCCTCCCGGCGGAAAGCGCCTGCACCAATTCGATCAGCTCGTGGCAGCGATGCGCTTTGATGATGTCTCTGGTGTAGTGGCCGACATCCGCCTCGTTCGCGATTTCCATGAGCACGTGTCGATCGCCGCGCTCGATCAGCCATTCGGTCACCGACTTTGCAGCTTGAACCACGGCCTGTTCGTCGTGGAGGCGTTTGTCCTGGCCGAAATAGAAAAGGCCGAGAATGGGCGCCATGCCGAGACGGTCGGCCTCATCGAGGATGCGCCCCAGCCGCTTGAGGTAAGCAGGGTCGGGCCTGCCACTCGCGGAGAAGGCCGCATTATCCCACGGTTGGGTCTGGCTGTAGCCCTCGGGACTGCCACCCTGGAGATTAATGGTGAAGCTCAAGAGGCCGCTTGCGCGCCATGTCGGCAGCATGTCGATGAATTCGGCCGTGTTGCGCTCGGGATCCCAAGGACCGTCGGGATAGTCCCAGCGTGAGCGTGTCTTGGGATTTCGATCGTCGAACACGCCCTGCACCAGGCGCGCGTTCAACAACAGTCCCTCGATTTTTTTGCCGCCATGACGGCGGCCGGCATAGGTCGGCTCGCCATTGATGATGAACCCGTCCTTCTTGATGCTGACGACCGTTTCTCCGTTCGACATGCTCAGCTCTTCCGTCCACTGTAGCGCCGACCGATCGCGGCGACTTCCTCCGTGACGGCGCCGATCTTCACGCCCTCATCGATCCGTTCCTCGATCGTCTCAGATGTGATGACGTCGAGAAAGGCGACGCCGGCCTTGTCGCAGGCCGCTTTCACCACACCACGTGCCTCCACCATGTCGCGAGGGTAGGGCGGATCATGCGCCTCTTTTCTCCCGAATGTCATGCCCATGTCGCCTGGTCCCCACTCGGCGAGCGCGATGCCGGGAACGGCGATGCAGGCATCCGCCTGATCGAGCGCGTGGCGATCTTCCAGTTTGAGGCCGAGCATCAGTTCGCCCGCAGGATTGAGCGGCCAGACATCCGCGCGATCGAGATAGTCGGAGACCTGCATATCCCAAACGGCAGCTGCATGTTCCTGTCCGCCGGAGCCTCGGCGGCCGGGGCCCAGCTTTTCGCCGACGCCGATGGTCTGGAATGCGTAACGTGCCGATTCGACGAAGGCGCGGACTGCACCTGGGCTTTCCACATGACAGAGCATCAGCCCGTGAACGCCCGTCGCCAGCGCCTGTTTGATCATCCAGCTGTTGGTTCTGACCATCTGCTCACTGATGCCGTCCGTCGGCAGCGTCACGATCACGGCGGGGGTGCGATGGCCGCTTACGGCCGGACCCGCGGCGATCAAACCGTTCATGAAGGCGGACAATCCGCCCATGTCGAACGGCAGATGCTCAAGATCGATGCAGAGATAGTCCGCCCAGGTCGAGGCATGGCGCTCGCCACTCTCGAAGCCGAGTTCGGTCACGCCGGTATAGAAGATAGGCTGATCGCGCTCCAGGAGTTCGATCGCACGATTCATCCTGACCATGGCATTCCTCTCCCTGACAGTGCATTTCGACGATCAACCAGCTCTACAATTCGAAGCGTGTTGATCAAGCTTCCATAAAGCACTAACCTTTCATCAAGAACGAATCCATGGTCTTTAAACGCCCATCGGAATTCAAAAAAGACCATGAAGTCTTGGCGTATCAAAATCAGGGAGTGGCAAATATGAAGAAAAATGAAACCGGAAAGCCCGTGGCGAGCGCTGGCAAGGGCGTGACACGACGGCAGTTTACCCAGAATACTGCATTGACTGGCGCCGCATTTGCGGCAGCCTCGTTTCTCGGCGGCCAGGCGCCGGCGATCGCACAGTCACGTAAGCTTCATTACCTTCAGTGGTCGAGCTTCATCGGTGACGCTGATCCCGAGATCAGCCGGCAGGCCGAGGAGTTCACCAAAGCTTCGGGCGTTGATGTCACGGTCGAGTTCATCAATCAGAACGACATGGCAGCCCGCATCACCGCGGCGATCGAAAGCGGCAGTGGTGCCGACGTCATCCAGATGAATGCCAACCAGCCCCATCTTTACGCGAGCGGGCTTTCCGATCACGGCACGCTGTTCGACGAGATGGGTGGTGGCGACTTCTATGAATGGGCAAAAGGTGCTGTCACCGTTGATGGCGTTGCCAGGAGTGTTCCACTCTTCAATATCGGCAATGCGAACGTTTACCGCACGGATATTTTCGAGGAACTTGGCCTTTCCGTGCCCAACACCTGGGAAGACTATCTTACGGTTGGTGAGGCGCTCAAGAACGCTAATCTCCCAGTCGGCCAGACGCTCGGCCATACCTTCGGTGACGCGCCATCCTTCGCCTATCCGTTGATGTGGAGCTATGGCGGCATGGAGGTCGACGAAAGCGGCAAAGTGATCGTCAATTCGGAGGGAACGCATGCAGCTCTCGAGTTCATGGCTCGTTTTTGGGAAGCTGCTTGCGATCCTGGTGGGCTTGCCTGGGATGACGGCTCCAATAACCGAGCCTTTCTTGGACAGACCATCGGCGCCACGCTGAACGGCGCCAGCATTTACTTCGTTGCGCGTCGGGATGAGGACAAATACCCCGGCTTCGCCGATAAACTCAACCATTTCCTGAACCCTGAGGGGCCTGATGGCCGCTATCACTTCGTCAGCCCGCGCTCGCTCAGCATCATGGAGTATTCGGAGGAGAAGGAAGCTGCCGCTGATCTTATCCGCCACTTCTCCCAGGACGATAACTTCGATGCGTTCATGAACGTCAACAAGGGTTATGTTCAGGGCGCTTTGCCGAAGTGGGAAGGGCATCCGATCTGGGAGTCAGACCCGGCGCTGACCATTTACCGGGATAACCCGAAATATGGCCGTACCTCCGGGCATGCCGGACCATGGAACCGGGCATCCGGCGAAGCGCAGGAGAAGTACATCATCGTCGACATGTTCGCCCGTGCCGTAGGGGGCGAAGATCCGGAGACGGCAGCCGCCTGGGCACAGCAGGAACTCGAAAACGTCTACGGCGGCTGACCCGCACGGCGGGTTCGTCGACTTGCTAGACAACACGCAGGGGGCGGTCGGGGCCAGACATGTTGGTCTCGGCCGCCTCGCGAGGCCCGACAGGCCGGCCGGGAACCGCGGTGAGATTGCCCATGTCCGCTGATATGGCCGAAGTTCAGGCGGCCGGGGCGAAGCGCCCGATGTCCTTGAAAGATCGGATCTACGAAGCGCTCGAGGACGAGAAAATCCTGGGCTACGTGCTCATGACGCCGGCGCTCTTGTTGATCCTGGTCTTCATCGCTTACCCCTTCGTTCTCGGGATCTGGATGTCGCTGACCGACAAGCTGGTCGGTGTACCCGGCAACTTCATCGGCCTGGGTAATTACCGACAGCTGTTCGCCAGTGACATCTTCTGGACGGCTGTCTGGAACACGCTTTTTTTCACGACCGTCGCGACCATCTTCAAAGCCGCACTCGGCATGTGGCTAGCCGTGCTCCTCAATCGAAAATTCAAATTCGCGCGCGTCACCCGTGCCGCCGTGCTGCTGCCGTTCATCATTCCGACGGTGCTGAGCACGCTTGCCTGGCTCTGGATGTTCGACGCCACCTTCAGCGTCTTCAATTGGATCCTGCGCTGGCTCTACCAGATGGAAATCAGCCCGTTCGGCATCGTGCTCAAGGAAAATTGGGGTTTCTTCCGCGGCCCGATCTGGCTCGGCGATGGCGCCTGGGCCATGTTCTCGGTGATCCTGGTCAATGTCTGGCGCGGCCTGCCGTTTTTCGCGATTTCATTCCTCGCCGGCCTCCAGACCATCCCGCCCGAACTCTATGATGCCGCCGATATCGATGGCGCCACCGGATGGAAGAAGTTCTGGCACGTCACGCTGCCGATGGTGAAGCCGGTCGCGATCGTGGTCGTTGTTTTCTCGATCGTCATTACCTTCGCCGACTTCCAGCTCGTCTACATCCTGACGCGTGGCGGCCCGAACAACGAAACCCACCTCCTCGCGACCCTCGCCTACCAGCTCGGCATGGGCTCAGGCAATCTCGGCCAGGGTGCCGCCACCGCCCTCTTCATGCTGCCGATCCTCGCCATGGTGATCGTCTTCCAGCTCTGGTACCTCAAACGCGAAGGCCTGAACAAATGATCGCGGGCGCGATCGGCTTGACGTGCCCCGTCACCGATGATCGTCTCGGGCCAGTTCCGGTTGCTCGACGTCTTGCCGGTCGGTCCGGAAAGCAGGGAAGGGGAGCCCAGACCCACCACCTGACACCGCGACAGCGTAAAGGCCCGTTGCCTAGCGCCGCGCCGGGGAGGCGGACATGAATAATATGGTTGGGGAAACCTATTTCCGGCGGCTGATCGTTTTTTATATTCCGCTGTTCATGTTCGTCGTCGCGATGCTCTTTCCGTTCTTCTGGATGTTCATCACGTCGATCAAGCCGGACCCTGAACTCTACAACCCGCGGCTCTCGCCATTTCTGGTGCGCGAACCGACGCTGGAGCACTGGAAGGCGCTGTTCGAAGGCACGCTCTTTTGGGAATGGACCGTCAACACGCTCTGGGTCGCGGTCGCTTCCACATCGGTCTCGCTGTTCGCAGGCGTCCTCGCCGGCTACTCGCTCTCGCGCCTGGTTTTCCCGGGTTCGACCACCTTCGGTATCGCAATCTTCGTCACCTACCTCGTCCCGCCGACCCTTCTTTTCATCCCGCTCACCGGCGTCGTTTCCTGGATGGGACTGCAGGACACCTCATGGTCCCTGATCTTCACCTACCCCACCTTCCTGGTGCCGTTCTGCACCTGGCTGCTCATGGGCTATTTCGCGACGATCCCCAAGGAACTGGAAGAGTGCGCGCGCATCGACGGTGCTTCCCGCATTCAGGCCATGGTCTGGATCATCCTGCCGCTTGCGGTCCCCGGCATTCTCTCCGCCGGCATCTTCGCGTTCACTCTTTCCTGGAACGAGTTCCTCTACGCCCTGGTCTTCATCCACTCGCCGGAAAACAAGACCATCCCGGTCGGTGTCACCTCCGAACTCATCAAAGGCGATGTTTTCTTCTGGGGCTCCCTCATGGCCGGTGCACTGCTGGGCTCCATCCCCATCGCTGTCATCTACTCGTTCTTCGTCGAATACTACGTCTCCGGCATGACCGGCGCCGTCAAAGGCTGAGCAGTGCTCAAAGGCTGGACTTCAACTTGCTGGACGGCTGATCGAGATGGCGGATTACCAGAGCCTCATTCCGGTGAACGTCATCACCGGCTTTCTCGGCAGCGGTAAAACGACGTTGCTGCAGCGATTGCTGGCGTCGCCAAAGCTCGCCAACACCGCGGTTCTGATCAATGAGTATGGCGAGGTCAGTCTTGATCACCTGCTTTTGGATATCGTCGATCAGGAGACGGTGATCCTGGAAAGCGGCTGCGTCTGCTGCACCATCCGCGGCGATCTTGCAGAGGCGATCAGGGAACTTCATTCCAAGCGCGAGCGGGGTCTGATTCCGCGTTTCAATCGTCTGGCGATCGAGACGACAGGCCTCGCCGATCCAGCACCGATTGTCTCGACCCTTCTCGCCGAGCCGGTCATCCGCAATCACTTCCGCCTCGGCAATGTGATCGTCACTATCGATGTGGTGAATGCAGAGCTGCATCTGCGCAATAACGAGGAGTCACGAAAGCAGGCGGCGATCGCCGACCGTCTGGTGTTGACCAAATCCGATATCGCGGACACTAAAACACTTGACGGCGCGAAAAGAGCACTTGCTCAGCTGAACGCGACCGCACCCATCATCGACGTCCACGAAGAAACCTTCAATCCCGACGCCCTGATGACGAGCGACCTCTACGATGCCGAGGCCAAGGCGGTGGAGGTGACGCGCTGGCTGGAGAGGCTGGGTCAGACGCCTGCCGACCACACCGATGACGGCCACAACCATCATGGCGATGACATCCAAACGTTCTCGCTGATCGTCGACCAGCCAATCGACTGGACTGCCTTTGGCATCTGGCTGACCATGTTGCTGCATCGCCATGGCGAGCAGGTGCTCCGCGTCAAAGGCGTCCTCAATGTCGAAGGCCAGACCACACCGGTCGTGATCCACGGCGTGCAGCATGTCATGCATCCGCCAGCCCACCTCGAAGCTTGGCCCGACGACGACCACCGCTCACGCATTGTCTTCATCCTGCGTGGCCTCGATCCTGCACTTATCAAACGCTCCTTGAAGACATTTGCAAGGCAGCATCTTGAGGCTTGACTGGACATCGTCCCATTGGGGGCTCCTGGTTCCGGGATAGCGGGGTGCCATCGGAAAGGTCGTGCGAGGTTCCCTATCATCGAAATGCGCACTACGCTGAACATAAGGCGCGCGATAGCGTCACAAAGAACAAGGGAGAACGTCATGGTGAAAGAGATATTTTGCGCTTACGGCGTGGATGTCGATGCAGTCGGCGGCTGGCTTGGCTCTTATGGTGGCGAAGACAGTCCCTGCGATATCTCACGCGGTGTGTTCTCTGGCGAGGTCGGCTCGATGCGATTGCTGCGCATGTTCGAGCGTTTCGACATGAAGACCACTTGGTTCATTCCCGGCCACTCGATCGAGAGCTTCCCGAAGCAGATGAAGGAGGTCGCCAAGGCTGGTCACGAGATCGGCATGCACGGCTACAGCCATGAAAACCCGATCGCCATGACACCGGAACAGGAAGAGGCGATCTTCGACAAATGCATCGACTGCATCGTCGATCTCTGCGGCGAGAAACCGAGAGGCTATGTGGCGCCCTGGTGGGAATTCGGCCCGAAGACCAACGAGTTGCTGCTGTCGAAAGGCATCAAATACGACCACTCCCTGATGCACAACGACTTCCATCCTTATTACAACACGGTCGGTGACAGCTGGACTAAGATCGACTACGGCAAGCATCCCGACCACTGGATGAAGCCTATAAAGCGCGGCAAGGAGACCGATCTGATCGAGATCCCGGCGAGTTGGTATCTGGACGACCTCCCGCCGATGATGTTCATCAAGGCAGCTCCCAACAGCCACGGCTTCGTCAGCCCCCAGGACATCGAGCGCCTATGGCTCGACCAGTTCGACTGGGTCTATCGTGAATATGATTATGCAATCTTTACGATGACAATTCATCCTGATGTATCGGGCAAACCCCAGGTCTTGATGATGCATGAGCGGATCATCAACCACATCAATCGGCACCCCGGTGTGAAGTGGGTGACCTTCGAAGACATCGCCAACGACTTCTCCAAACGTTACCCTCGAAAAAAACGGGCCCGCCCCGTCTCCTGACGGGTACGACCACGCTACGTGGACTTGGCTTCGAGCCAGGCCTGGACATAGGAGCCAGAGATGTGTGGATTATGCGGGCTTTTCGGGGTGGCTGTGCATTGGACCGATACAGCCGCTGCGCCTGACGCATTCACAGGCGCCAAGGTGCAAACCTTGCGCCAGGAGCGCTACGCCCGCATTGCGCTCGCCAATCGGATTCTCAAGCACTACGGCTTGAAACTCTCCGACGTCGCCGGCCGCTCCTATCTTCTGACATCGGCGACCGGCAAACAGGCGATCGTCCCCGACATAATGGCGATGTGGACCGAGGCGGAAAAGCTGCTCGGACGCCCATGCGATCCTCTTGATCCTTGTTTGATCAAGCGGTTGGAGACGACCTAGTGCACTGGCCTCTCGTCACGGCCGATGATCGTGTTCGCACCTTCAAGCGATCCAGTGATCCCGAGTTTATTGCCAAGCTCGAGGACATCATCGGTCTCTCCATGGCGGCGCCCATAAGCACGAAAAGGTCCGCCAGTGGCTCGCTCGTCACTCTCGATGGGCGTTCCACTTCACGCCGACGACATCCGGATCACGCTGTCGAAACGTTCTTCTCGGCGCTCACGAGGCGTCGCCTCGGGCTAGGTGTCTTCCCTGCGATCGTCGATCTCCAGACCACCATCAATCGTTATCTCGACGAGCAAAACCAAGCACCCAAGCCATTTGCCTGGACCAGACCAGCGGAAAAGATCATCGAAAAATTGAAGCAGGTGAAGGCGTCACGGCACTAGGTACTGGTAAGCCGGTACGCGCCTGATGGCTCAAGCGCGCAGCGCCACCCGGGTTCGATGACGATCGTTGTCGTCGCTTCTTCAATGATGCCGGGGCCTTCTATCTGATCACCGGCGCCGAGCGCCTCGCCGTCATAGACCTTGCCTTTGATGTGCTTGCCGGAGCCGTCGAAGATCACCGCGCGCTCGCCAATCATGGCGCGCGATGGATCACCATCAGCATCGGCAAGCTTTCGCTCGGGCGGCTTGTCGACGATGCCGTAGACCGTGCTCTCCAGATTGACAATCTCGACGACATTGTGCGGTTCCGAATAGGTGAAGAGCTGTTCGTGACGTTTGTGAAAAGCGTCGATGATGTCGGGGAACGTCTTCTTGGTAATCTTAAAATTGCCGATGTCGACGGTGCATTCATGCACTTGGCCGACATAGCGCATGTCCATGCTGCGGTGGATCTCGATGGTCCTGTCGGTGAAGCCGTCAGACTTGAGATTGGTAATTGCCTCCTTTTCGATGTTGGCATAGAGGCCGTTCAAATGATCGACATCTGCCTTCTCGTCGAGGCGAAGCGGGCATGCTGCCATCGCACTGTATTTGACATTCGAGATTAGCTGACCAAAGGCGCAGAGACCGGAGGCCAGCTTCGGCACGACCACTGAACTGATACCCATCTCCCGCGCCAACGCCGTCACATGCAGCGCACCAGCCCCCCCCGCTGCGACCAGAACGAAATCGCGCGGGTCAAATCCACGCTCCACCGATACCCTTCGAATGCCGTTCGCCATATTGGCATTGACGATGGTGATGATGCCAATGGCAGCTTGTTCCAGCGTGAGGTCCAGCGGATCTGCGATATTATCTCTGACAGCACGTTCCGCGTGCCCGCGGTGGACCTTCATGCGCCCGCCAAGCAGGTGGTCCGGATTGAGGTAACCAAGCACCAGATTGGCGTCGGTCACTGTCGGTAGTTCACCGCCTCGACCATAGCAGGCAGGACCAGGGTCGGCCCCTGCGGATTGCGGGCCGACCTGGAGAAGACCATAGTCGTCGATCCAGGCGATCGACCCGCCGCCTGCCCCCAATGTCTCAACCTGGATCATTGGTACGCCGATGCGATAGCGCAAGAAGTCGATGTTCTTATTGACGTTGGTGCTGCCGTCCTTGGTTAGTGTGATATCGAAGGAGGTGCCGCCCATGTCGATGGTGATGACATCTTCATGGCCGAAGGGAGCCGTGACATGGAGGCCCGCTTGGGGTGCGGAGGCAGGTCCGGAATTAATGGCGTAGACCGAGCGATCGGTCATCACCTCGCCGAGTGCCAGACCACCATTGGATTGGAAATAGCGAACGGGATAGCGGGCACCCAGTTCGGAGAAATAACGATCGATCGCATCGACATAGCGCTTCAGTGTCGGCCCGAGATAGGCGTTGGTGATCGCGGTTGACGTGCGTGTGTATTCCCTGACCTGCGGATAGAGTTCGGCGCCGATTGTCAGCAATGCATCCGGCATCATCTCCCGAACGATCGCCGCCGCACGACGTTCATGTTCGGGATTGAGCACGGACCAGACGAAGGAAATCGCGACGGACTCCACGCCTTCCTTTTTGAATAGCTTGCAGGCGGCGGCAACATCCTTTTCCTGCATCGGTGTGTACACGGCGCCCGTCGAGATTACGCGCTCGCGGATGCCGCATCGGAGGTAGCGCGGCACCAGCATCACCGCCGGTGGATAGGTGGCGTCGTAGCGGTAGCCATCCTCTTTGTGACCGAGCCGGATTTCGATTGAATCCTCGTGCCCGGCCGTGCAGATCAGCCCG
This sequence comes from Geminicoccaceae bacterium, assembly GCA_051010395.1. GTDB lineage: Bacteria > Pseudomonadota > Alphaproteobacteria > Geminicoccales > Geminicoccaceae > JANQPX01. The sequence continues at coordinate 18,375 of JBPCVQ010000549.1, forward strand.
GTCTTCGCTCCCTTATGCTGAATGAGAGCGTTCAGGCCAACAGTGGTGCCGTTGATGCAGAGATCGCAGCTGGAAACGATGTCGCCAGGCGAACATCCAAGGTCTTCGGCGATCAGATCGAGCCCGTTTTGGAGCGCGATGGTGGGATCGTCAGGCGTGGAAAGCGCCTTGTAGAGCTTGACGTCGCCTTTCCGATCGGCGAGCACGAAATCTGTGAAGGTGCCGCCCGCGTCGACCCCCAGACGGAACTCGCTCCGCATCACTCCCCCCCATTTCAATAGTATGTCAGTTCGGTGGCTTATGCTGCCGTCTGTTTTCTCAACGCCGCCGTTTTCTTCCTATCGACCTCTAGCGTTTCCGGATCGTCGATCACCACCCCATAGTCCTCGCGTGCGCCATCGATCGAGACAAGGCCGTTTCGGACATCCGAGATCACCTTCTCCACCGGTCGCTCGAACGGACTGCCATAACCGCCGCCGCCAGGGTTCATGTTTGCGGCGCGTTCTCCTGGATTGATCGTCTCGATGACGTTGGTTCTGATGGTCTCGGTCTCGCCGTTCCGCGTGATCTGCAGGCGGCCTACCTTGCTTTCGACATGGGTCGAGGTCGCACCCGCGGCGCCCAGCGCTGGGATGCGCCGGCCTTCGCCGAAGGTGATGAAAGTGAGCGGCTTGTCGATCGGCTCCACCTCCCAGCAAGTGCCAGAACCACCCCGGAACTTGCCGGCGCCGCCGCTATCGGTCATCAGGCTGTAACGGTGGATGATGATCGGGTAGGCATATTCCAGAAGTTCGATGTCACCCGAGGTCAGTGCGCCGAAACAGCATTCGGGCCCGCAGGCGTGCCAGCCGTCCTGTTCCGGCGTGGCGCCTGCGCCAGAGATAATGGTGGCCAGTACCATCGACATATATTCTTCGTCATGACGGCTGTCCCATCCGGTGATGTTGCAACCATTGGCATGCCCCCAGGACGCAGCGACTCGGTCCGGCACGGCCTCTTCGAACGCAAGACGGACAGCGTCGGTCAGCGTTTCCATCGGTGTTGTGGTGCAATTGGCATGAGGTGCCGGTTCTTCGGCGTTGCAGATCGTGCCTCTCTCACCCATGTCGACGCTGATGCCGCGATAGAGGCCCTCGTTATAGGGAGGAGGCAGCTGCGCGAACATCATCACGCCGAGATAGACGCCGGAATAGGAATTTCCCTCGTAGGAGTTGATGAAGTAAGGCACCTGCGGTGGACTCGCGATCTCGATATGACAAGCATCGTGCTTGACGGTTACTGTTGCGGTGACGTCCATGTCGCCGAAGCCGTGGCCGGCGTCTTCGAGCGTGGCCGTGCCAGTGTAGATGCCGTCGGGTATGCCCTTCATGAGATCGCGCATGTGGCGATCGGCCATGCTCATCAATTCCTCGATGCAGGCCTGGACTTGATCAACACCATATTTGTCGAGTAGAGCAATCAGATTGCGCTCGCCCACCTGTACGGCGCCGAGCTGCGCGTTGAAATCACCTTCCTGATTACGCCGCGCACGCATGTTGGTGAGCAGGAGATTGATGACGTCGTAGCGGCGCTTGCCCTTGTCGAATACCTTGACCGGCGGGATGCGCAGGCCTTCGGCGAAGATCTCCTTGGCATCCGGATTGTAGCCCGCCGGCACCGGGCCGCCGATGTCGGTGAGATGGCCCTTGCAAACCGTCCAGAACACCAGCTCATCGTCGTAAAAGACCGGCTTGTACATGCAGGTATCGATCATGTGCGATCCCATATAGGCGGGATCATTGTGCATGAGCACGTCGCCGGGATGAATGTCGTCGCCGAAATAGCCGGCCACGCATTTCATCGCAGGAATCAGGGAGCCCAGATGGATCGGGATATCCTGCCCCTGCAGGATCATCTCAGGGACGTGGTTGAAGATGGCGTTCGAGTAGTCGTGGGCAAGGTTGAAAACGCTGGAACGCGCCGTCTTTTCGAGTGTCAGCGTCATCTCGCGCTGCGTAGTCTCGAGCGCGCCGCGGACAACCGCCAGCGTGATGGGATCGACAGTGCTGGGCATGGCTCACTCCCTCCCTCTCAGACGGGCCGCTGCCAGCGGCGAGATTACCTGGTCATCGGTGTTGGTCTCATGCTTTTGTTGTCTGATTTTGGATTGCCTGCTGGATGGTCAGGGCACCGGCAAGTAGCCGGTCGTCTTCGTCTGCGGTTGCCGAGATTAGGAGACTGGTCGGTAGTCCCAAGGAATCGGTGCCGTTCGGCATGGCGATGCCGGGTGTGCCGAGAACGTTGCCGATGGTGGTATTGCGCAGTGTCTTCAAATTGGTCTTGTGGAAGAGGTCGTCATCAGCTTCGAGCGGCGCGATCTCGGGGGCGACATGCGGGCATGTCGGCATGGCAAGGAAAGCGCCGTCGAGATCGGATTGAAGCTCGGCGGCGAGACGCTGTCGACCATCCCTGATGGACGCAACATCATCTGATGTCATCGACTTGCCCATCATCATGCGCGTGACCACGCGGTGATCGATAAGTTCGACTTGCTTGCTCTCCAGGATGTCGCGGTAGTGGACATAGGCCTCGGCGGCAATCAGTGTTCCATAACGTTTGGTCATCTCGACCACTTTGTCGAACTGCGGAAAGCGCCGATGGTCAATCTCGAATCCGGCACGGCCAAGTATTTCGAGGGACGCCAGAAAGTTTTCGGCAACAGCAGGATCAAGCTCGTCGAGCATGACGTTTTCCGGCACCAGTAATCGGATGCCCTCTGGTGGCGAAGCTGTGGGAAGCGCAAGGGGCAGGCCGCGCAGCGCAGCGTCCAGGAGAATGCAGTCCTCGACGGAATGGGCGAGCGGCCCGATCGTGTCGAGGGTGACGGATAGGGGGACCACGCCTTCTTTTGAGATTCGCCCCTCGGAGCTCTTGTAACCTGTGAGGCCGTTGAAGGCCGAGGGGATGCGGACCGAGCCGCCCGTATCCGAGCCGATGGCGCAGGGCACCATTCCCCGGCTGACCGCGGTGGCAGACCCAGACGAAGAGCCTCCGGGCGCTCTCGGTGTCACTGGATCATGCGGGATCGATGGCGTGCCGAAATGGGGATTGAGGCCGATACCAGAATAGGCGAATTCGGTGAGGTTGACCTTGCCTAGCGTGATCAAACCTGCAGCTCCGGCATTGGCGACGATCGGTGCATCGGTGTCAGCAGGTTCCTTGTCTCGGCGAAGAGCGGAGGCGGCGGTGGTTGGTGAGCCTTCAACGTCGATCAGGTCCTTCCAGGCAATCGGTACGCCGTCTAAGGGGCCGAGTGGTCGCCCCTCAGCGTGGCGTTTTCGGCTTGCGAGGGCCTCTTGACGCGCGCGACCGGCGGTGATGGTAATGAAGATCGGCTGATCGCTTTGATCGGCAATGCGTTCCAGGAAGAAATCCGCCACCTCGACCGGATCGAGGCCGTCTTTGATGCCGCGACCGATGTCGGCTGCGGACTGTTTGTGAAGGTCGGTCGGTAAGGTCACGATCCTGCTGGCTCCTCTGAAGAAACGGCGTTCATGTCATGTCACCGGCGACCACCGTCGCCCGGTCGGCCTGCCAGGAAAGGTGAACCTTCGTGGTAGGCGCCAAGCCTCGACCACCGAGCTTGTCAACATGACTTTCGATCCGCACCTCGGTTCGATCATCAAGATCCACTGAGAGAAACATGAGCTGGCCCACTCTGTCGATGCTGCGGATCGTGCCGGTCACTCGATCCATGCTGTCTATGCCACCATCGCCACCCTTAGGATGTACGTCGACATATTCCGATGGCACCACGATCATGCCGGGGCCAGTTCGGCCGGCATCGTCATAGTTCCGTCGACCGCTGAGGGTGCCGAAGCTTGTTGCGACCACGGAGGTGTCGCCATCGCTTCCTTTAATGATTCCTGGCAAGATCTTGTTACGACCGATGAAGCGCGCGACAAATGATGTCTTCGGGCGAGTGTAGAGATCGAAGGGCGACGAGATCTGCTCGACCCGGCCCTGATTCATCACGACAACCCGGTCCGCCATGCCGAGCGCTTCAGATTGGGCGTGGGTAACGAAGACGAATGTGATGCCGAGCCTTCGTTGCAGGAGTTTCAGTTCCTCCTGGATTGATTTTCGAAGATTGGCATCGAGCGCGCCCAGCGGCTCATCCAGCAGCAAGATCTCCGGCTCGACAGCTAGCCCGCGCGCTAGGGCGAGGCGTTGTTTCTGACCGCCAGAGAGCGAGCGTTCTTTGGCATCGGCGATGTCGGTGAGCTGCAGCTTTTCCAGAATGTCGCCGGTTCGTTTCGTGACTTCATCAGCCAACAGTTTGCGAACCTCCAACCCGAAAGCGACGTTCTCACGCACGGTCATGTGAGGAAAGATCGCGTAGTTCTGGAAGATGGTCGACGTTGGCCGACGTTCGGCCGGCATCTCGGTGACATCTCCGCCGCGGATCAGAACTTTCCCCGATGTTACATCTTCCAGGCCGGCGATCATGCGAAGGGTCGTGGTCTTGCCGCAGCCGGAAGGTCCGACGAATGAGATGAACTCGCCGCGTTCCACCTGAAGATCAAACGCATCCACGGCAACGGTGCCGTTCGGAAAGATTTTTTCCAACCTGACCAGTTCAAGATCGTAGGTTGCGTCGTTCTCAACCATCAAGCAAGCGCCATGCTTTCACCAATGTGACTGCCCGATTGGTGGCCGGGCGACGATAGGTAACGGCCGCCCGGCCCACCGGGCTAAGCGCTGAGAAATTCGTCCCAGCGGCTGATGAGGTGATCGTATTCGTCCGGCCACTGGTGCCAGAAGCTGACATGGGAGGCGCGTTCTTCGAGGGAGCCGCCGTCGCGGAGATCGCCCTCCTTGATGCCGCGTTCCTCAGCACCGACCCAAGGCTGGCCTTCGTACCAAAACGCATATTTCTCGGCCGGCATCACGTCCTTGATGTTGGTAGTCGGTGAGTAGTAACCCTGCTCAGAGACGGTGATCGCCGGTGGGCCAGAGAGCCAGTAATCGGCATAGGCGACGACGGCTTCCGGGTTCGGCGTATTGGCGATGCGCGAGATGCCGATCGACCAGGCGCGATAGCCTTCTTTCGGTACGGCATAGGAGCACTCGACCCCTTGCGCCTTCACCGCCATGACTGCAGGCTGCCAGGCATCGGCAAGGATCATTTCACCTGAGGCGAGCAGGTTCACGAGCTCGCCGAAGTCACCCCAAAGGGCTCGGAATTGTCCGTCCTTTTTCTTCGCGATCAGGAACTTCGCGGCTTCGTCGATTTCCTCGATGCTCGGATTACCGGGGTTGGGCACCTCAAGCATGCCGAGTGAGTTCATGGCGAGGATGGCCTGGCCGAAGGCAATCAGCGGATCGACATTGAGGCCGGTTTTGCCCTTGAATTTTTCGTCGAAGAGTGAGGTCCAGGTGTTGGCCTCCTCGGCACTCACCAGATCGGGCCGATAACCGATCGAGTCGAAGTTGTAGACGGTCGGCACCATCCAAAGCTGGGACTTAGCGTCATCGGCCCAGATCTGGCCTGAGATCTGAGCGCGTGGCTCGATATTGGGATCGGCCTCCACGAAGGTGCTGCGGATATTGGCCCAGTTCGCCAGATCCGATGTCGCGATCGAGTCGATCGTGCTGGTGACAGTCATCGCCGGCAGGCGTTCGCCGATGATCTCCCAGCAGTCGTAAGCGTTCGAGCCTGATAGAAGCTCTGTCTGGGTGTTCGGAAAAATATCCGCCTTGCCGCTGATCTCCCCGACGCCGGACTGAGCCTTGAAGTCTTCGAGGATGCGCTCCTGCACTGTCACGGAGAGACCGACGGTGCGCAGTTGCTGCGAAGAGAGATCGGCGGCTTGCGCGTGAGCCAGCCTTGAGTTCATGAAGGGTGTGCCGCCGCCCATCAGGAAAGCCGATGTGGCGATCGAGCCTTTCAGCGTCTTGTCGAGAACGTCTCTGCGGGTCATGCCTTTTTTGATGTTCATGGCTTTACCTCCCTTGAGTTTCGAGGGTGATGGTTCCCTCAATAGCGCCCGACCAGCAGGCCACCATCGACGGTGATGACCTGGCCGGTGAGATAGCGAGCAGCATCGGATGCGAGAAACAGGGCCACGTCGGCGATGTCTTCCGGCTCGCCGACACGACCCATTGGGATGAACTCGGCCGCCTTTTCGAGGCCGGCGGGGCCGAGTGAGTGTTTTTTCGACAAGGCTTGCGCCGTGCGGATATAGCCGGGTGCGATGCCGTTGACGCGGATGCCGTCACGCGCAAGCTCGACTGCAAGCCCACGCACCAGCCCGATCACGCCGGATTTGGCCGCGGAATAGTGAACATGCTCATCCCAGCCATAGGCCACACCCATGATCGAGGAGAGGCAGACGATCGAACCAGACTTTGCACGGCGCATTGCGGGGATCGCTGCGCGGGCCACACGGAATTCGCCTTTGAGGTCGACGTCCATCGTGAAGTCCCATTTGTCGTCTGTCAGCTGATCGAGCGGGACTTTGTGGGCGATGCCGGCATTGGCCACCAGGCAATCGATCGGCCCATGACTGCGCTGCACCGCACCGACCACGCGGTCGGTATCCTCGGTCGAGGTGACGTCGAGCACGTGAAACTCGGCACTGCCGCCGTCGTCATTGATCCTCTCGGCGACATCAGTGCCTTCATCGGCGAGGATGTCGGTGACGACGACGTGATAGCCGTCGGCCGCAAAGGCTTGGGCTGTCGCTTTGCCAATACCGATGCCGGCACCGGTGATCAAAACGGTTTTCTTCTTGCTCATGGCCTTCTTCCGGAAGTGACGGTCACAGCATGACATCCCCTGAATTCGGCCCGAGTGTCTGGCCGACATAAATCCGGGCATCGTCAGAGGCGAGGAAAGCGACGGTCGCCGCGACATCGTCCGGTTCGCCGAAATGTCCGAGTGGCAGCTCCGCGGCCTTTGCCTTTCGCCAATCATCCGAAAGCGCCATGACAAGCTCGGTGTTGATCGGCCCGGGGGCGACAGCGTTGACGCACACACCGTGCTTGCTGATTTCTCGCGCGAGGGCTTTTGTCAGGCCGATGATGCCGGCCTTGGCAGCGCTGTAATGGGTGAGCTCTACGCCGCCGATCTGACCGAGCTGGGAGGCAATGTTGACGATCACGCCATCGCCTCGCTCGAGCATTGGTCCGATGGCGCGCCTGCAGCCGAGGAACGTGCCACGTAGATGCACCGCGATCATGCGGTCCCAATCTTCGATCGTAAGATCGGTAAAGCGGGATTGCTGCACGATGCCCGCATTGTTCACGAGCAACGTGCAACCGCCAAAGGCCTGATCGCAGGCCTCGAAGACTTTTTCGATGTCAGCAGGACTGGAGACATCGCCTTGCCGGGCGATTGCGGCACCACCTTGCTGCACGATCAAGTCAACGGCGGCGCCCGCGGCGCCCTCGTTCAGATCATTCACCAGGACTTTGGCGCCCTCGGCGGCGAGGCGCTGCGCGATGGCCTTACCGATGCCCGAACCAGCGCCGGTGACGATCGCGGTATGATGTCCGAGCCTGTTCATCCGATGTCCTCCTGCAGGCCTGTGGCGCGGACCTGTGCACGGCGAACAGAGATGTTCATGAGGATGCCGTAAATGGTGAGGATGGCGAAGGAGAAGAGGGTGGTCAGGACACCGAAGGCGAACAGGTTGGGATGGATCTCGACGGCGAACGTGCCGTAGATCGCGATCGGCATGGTGACGTCGGAGCCAGCGGTGAAGAGCGTTCTCGGAAACTCGTCATAGCTTAGTGTGAAGGCGAACAGCATGGCGCTCAGGACACCCGGAAAAATCATCGGGAAGGTGACTTTTCGAAATGTCTTCGCCGGCGACACGCCAAGCGTCCAGGAGGCCTCCTCGACCGACTTGTCGAAGCGGTTGAAGATCGCGAGCATCACCAGGAAGGCGAAGGGATAGGTGTAGACCACGTGCAGCACGAAGGCCGTGCCCCACCAGCTGCGCTGGATGCCGAACTGGTCCGCCACGAGGGCCATGCCGAGACCGAGGAGCACGCCTGGCACCATCATGCCGAGCACGACCAGGTAGAAGGCGACGCCGGATCCCTTGAAGCGCTCCCGAAAGGCTTGCGCCGTGAGCGTGCCGAGCACGGTGGAAACCACCATGGTGGCGAAGGCAAGGGTGAGCGAGCGGGTGAGTGCCAGGCCGATCGGTAAGGGAGCGATGCGCGAAGAGGGGGCGACGCCGAAGACGTGCTGATACCAAAAGCTCGACCATTCGACGATCGGGAATTGCGGGCCGCCGTCGGGGCCTTTCTGGAAGCTCAGGATCGCCATGACCACGAACGGGCCGTAGAGGAACAGTATGAAGATGCCTGTGTAGATGGCGAGGCCGAGGCGTAGGGATTTCAGTCGATGCATCGCCTGTCCCTCACAACTCGCGCCTGATGTTGACGATGCGCAGCAGGGCCGTGATGACGATGCCCATAACGATGGTGAGGATCACGCCGATCACGGCTGCGAACGCCCATTTGAGCGAGCCGACCTGGGTGACGATGATATTGCCGAGCAGGTTGACCTTGCGGCCGGAAAGAGCGGCTGACGTCGCGAATTCGCCGAGGACCATGACCGAAACGAAGATCGCGCCAACGACCACGCCGGGGAGGCTCAAGGGAAAAATAATCTTTCGAAAAATGGTCCAGCTGGAAGCGCCAAGATCACGTGCGGCCTCGATGATGCTGCCATCAATCCGCGCCAGCATGAAGGCGATCGGCCCGACCATGAAGACCACATAGATCTGTACCATGCCGACGATCACGCTGACGTCGGTGAATAGCAGCATCTCGATCGGCTCGTCGATGATGCCGAAGTTCTGCAAGAGCAGATTAATGGCACCTTGCTTGCCCAGCATCGGCCGCCAGGCGAGCACTCGGATCAAAAAGGATGTCCAGAACGGGATGACGCAGGTGACGAGGAGAATAGTTTGCAGCGTCTTGTTTTGGACGAACAGCCCGATAAAAAGAGCGACCGGATAGCCGATCAGGAAGGTCAGCGAAACGACGATTAGCCAGATGCGGAGCGTGGTCAATAGCGCGCCGAAATAGGTCTCGCTCGAAAAGAACGTCACCCAGGATTTCAGCGTCAGTTCGGAGCTGATGGCGAAGGTCGTCTGTGTCCAGAAGCTGACATAGACCATCATCAGCAGCGGCACGACCAAGAACAGCAACATCCAGACGATGCCCGGCAGAAGCAGCAGCACATGTCGGTTTCGCTGTCCCCAGTGGGCCTTGGCCAATTGGGTCTCGGCAGATATGGCGGCGCTCTCTAAGGTGGCAGCCATCAAACCGCCTGCCGCGTCGGTGTAAGGGATAGCCTCGTTATGGCCTGACCCTCTCTGTCGAACAGCAAGATCTTGGCGAGATCCCAGCTCAGACGATATCGGGCCCCACGCTGGAGTTGCATGGGTTCATGCAAGCTTAGATGCTTCTCGACCTCGATCACGCGGCCGTTGGCGAGCTCGAAGAAATAGATGAACATCGAGCCCAGATATTCCGAGGTCACATAAATAGCCTCTATTCCGCCCTGGCCATCCGCGATCGCCTCACCGATCGAATGGATGTCGATCTGATCGTAGCGGACGGCATAGTGTTCGGCGTCTGCAATGCCATCGGGCAGGACGAGGCTTGTCTCATGGGTGACGAATTGGCCGCCTTCGGTTTTGCCATCGAAAATATTGAAGGCATTCAAAAATCGTGCAACGGCTTCGGTCACCGGTCTCGCGTAGACAGTCTTCGGTCGATCGATCTGCAGGGCCCGGCCCTGATCGAGCACGACGAGTCTGTCACCCATCGCCAGCGCTTCGCTTTCATTGCCGGTCACGTGGAGAAAGGTAACGCCAAGCGTTTCTCTGATGCGGCGAAGCTCGACCGTCATGCGTGCGCGAAGATTGGCGTCGAGCGCGCCGAGCGGTTCGTCGAGCAGGCAGATCTCGGGTTCGGTCACCAAGGTTCGGGCAAGAGCCACGCGTTGTCGCTGCCCGCCCGAAATCTGGCCGACCATGCGATCGCCAAGGTCGCCGAGCCCCACGAGATCCAGCATTGAGCTGACCCGCTTCTTCACTGTCTGCTCATCGGTCACAGGCTCGACCTGTCGATGGCGAAGGCCGTAAGCGACGTTGTCAGCGACACTCATATGAGGAAAGAGTGCGAAGTTCTGAAGAACGAATCCGATGCCGCGCTTATAGGCCGGTCGATCCAGAATCGACGTCCCGTCCAGCTGGATATCGCCCCGATCCGGCTGCTCGATTCCGGCGATCAAGCGCAGCAGAACCGACTTTCCAGAGCCGCTCGGGCCGAGCAGTGTCAGATATTCGTTATCCCGCACATCAAGGGAGAGGCCGGCAATAGCAGGCTTGCCGTCGAACGACTTCCAGCAGTCGACGATCTCAAGCATGGTTCGTTGGACCACCTTAGTGATGGCCGGAAGCAGGCCGGGCGGCCCGCCTCATGCCTCCCTATTGATTGAGCTAGAGCGACGCACCGGCGGTTCAATAACCCATTTTGAAGGAGTAGTTGCGGCGCTCTGGAAACTTTTGCGCGTGAGGTGAGGGGCTTGTGTCGGAACGCAGGCCGTATTGGATCATCAGCGAAACGGTCCTGCGGCAGGTCCTTAAGTTGCAGATCGAACACCGAAAGGTGTGAAATTCCTGCGTGCGATCCTATGTCAATAAAAAGCCGCCTCGTGAGTGGGCGATGCCGGTTCCGATTGAACTGGCTTGGACGGGAGGCACTGGCATGGTGCAGATTAATTGTGACATGGGAGAAGCATTCGGCCTCTACGCGATGGGCGACGATGCGGCGATCATGCCGTTGATCGATGTGGCGAACGTCGCCTGCGGCTTTCACGCTTCTGATCCTACCGTGATGCGGCGCACCGTGAAGCTCGCGAAACAATGTGGCGTTGCTGTCGGTGCCCATCCATCACTGCCGGATATGCAGGGGTTCGGCCGCCGCGAGATGAAGATTCCACGCGATGAACTCGCCGACATCATCACCTATCAGGTTGGTGCGTTGAAGGCCTTTCTCGATGCGGAAGGCATGCCGCTCAATCACATCAAGCCCCACGGCGTTCTCTACGGCATGGCGTCACGCAATGAGGAAACGGCGCATGCTGTCTGCGATGCTGTGAAGAGTTTCGGCGTACCGTTGTTCGGTATGAAGGGGACACTCCACGAAATGGTCTACCCTGCGCGTGGCTGTACGCTTGTTGCTGAGTTCTACGCCGATCTCGACTATGCCGGCGATGGCAAGCTGATCATCACACGCGAACACGATGCCGTCGATCCGAGCGATGCCGCTTCGAAATGCGTCCGTGCGATCGAGGAAGGTATCGTGCGCTCCATCGATGGCAATGATGTGCCAGTCGGCGCCGATTGCATCTGCATCCATTCGGACACGCCGAACGCTGTCGCTGTCACCGAAGCGGTGAAGAAGGCGCTCGAACCCTACCGGAAGTAAACCAACAAGAAACGAGGAAATGCCACCATGGCCGCAAAGCAGATTCTGTCGCCGCTGCCCGGTACTTTCTATCGGAAGCCGGCCCCCGATCAGCCGGTGTTCAAGGATGTCGGCGACGAGGTAAAGGAAGGAGATGTCATCGGTCTGGTCGAAGTGATGAAAGTGTTCAATGAGGTGAAGGCGGAGGTCAGCGGCAAGGTGAAAGCTTTCCTCGTGGAGAATGAAGATCCCGTGATGGCGGGAGCTCCCCTGGTCGAGCTCGAGGGCTGAGTTCGTTGCCGATTAAGCGCCTTTTGATCGCCAATCGGGGCGAGATCGCTGTTCGCATTCATCATGCGGCTAAGGCCTTGGGGATGACCACGATACAGACCTACTCCGAGGCTGATGCCGATATGCTGGCGGTACGCCTTGCCGACGAAGCTGCCCTCATCGGGCCGCCCCATCCGAGCAAATCCTATCTCAATATCGAGGCGATCATCGCCGCTGCTAAGGATGCGAAGGCGGATGCGATCCATCCTGGCTACGGCTTTCTTTCTGAAAACGCCGACTTCGCCGAAGCGGTCCAGCGCGCTTCGCTGGTTTTCGTGGGGCCGGATGCGGATACGATAAGGCAGCTCGGTGACAAGGTGACAGCGCGGCGAGTTGCTGCCGCAGCTGATGTGCCGACGGTGCCGGGGAGTGACGGTGGCCTTGATGATGTCGTGCGAGCGAAAGTGGTAGCGGCAAGTGTAGGCTATCCCGTCATGATCAAGGCGTCAGCGGGCGGTGGTGGACGGGGCATTAGGATTGCTGAGAATGCCGCCGATCTGGAACACCATTTTTCCCAGGCGGCCGGAGAGGCGAAGGCAGCTTTCGGAGATGGTCGGCTTTATCTGGAAAAGCTCATTCGAAACGCACGGCATGTCGAGGTGCAGGTTCTCGGCGACGGCGAACGTGCGGTCCATTGCTTCGAGCGCGAATGCTCGCTGCAGCGACGACGGCAGAAAGTTTGGGAGGAAGCGCCGGCCGCCGTGCTCGGTCCGGAAACGCGCGAAAAGCTGTGCGCGTCTTCCATAGCATTGGCCGAGTCCGTCGGCTATCGCGGCGCCGGGACACTCGAATATCTCTATGACGAGACGAGCGGTGAATTCTATTTCATCGAAATGAACACCCGCATTCAAGTCGAACACCCTGTGACTGAAGTCGTCACATCAATCGATCTCGTGCAGGAGATGCTCAAGATCGCAGGCGGCAACAGGTTATCACTCATGCAGCCTGACATATCACTTCGTGGTCACGCGATCGAGGTGCGCATCAACGCCGAAGATCCGGCGAATAATTTTCTGCCGTTTCCAGGTGTGGTGGACGGACTTGAGGTGCCGGCAGGCGAGGGCATCCGCTTCGACACCATGCTCTATCACGGATATGCAATTCCGCCCTTCTACGACTCGTTGCTCGGCAAGTTGATCGTCTCAGGCGATACGCGCGAGGCAGCGCTCGATCGTTTGGAAGTGGCGCTCAGCACACTCAAGATAAGCGGTCTGCCGACCACGACCCTGTTGCACCAGGCCCTTGTCCGCGACCGCGACGTTCGCGCCGGCCGCTTTCACACGCAGTTCCTCGAACCCTGGATCGAGGCCCACCCGCTCACCCCTGGCCCGGGAGCCTGAATGACATGAAAACCCGATATTCCCATGGCGGGGACGAGCACATCTTCGTCGAAGTTGATGAGGAGATGTCGCTCGAAGCCTTCTTCAAGAGCCTGTTCGTCACCAATGCGGTCAGGGACAGCAAGATTAAAGGCGTGACCGAAATTTGCCCGGCCAACGCCTCCTTCCAGATCAAATTTGATCCTGACGTAATCAAGCCGGACGCGGTCCTCGCCGAACTCAAAAATCTGGAGAGCGCTGCCGAGAAAGCCACCCCGGTGATCGACACGCGCATCATTGAGATCCCCGTCTACTACCAGGACCCTTGGACTCATGAGACGCTGATGCGTTTTCGTGAACGTCATCAGGATCCCGATGGCACAGACATCGAGTACGCCGCGCGCATCAACGGCTTCGACGACGTTCAGGGCTTCATCGACGCCCATTCGGGCGCTCCCTGGTTCGTCTCGATGGTCGGCTTCGTCTCCGGCCTGCCGTTCCTCTATCAGCTTGCCCCGCGCGAACGGCAGTTGGAAGTGCCGAAGTATCTCAGCCCACGCACCGACACGCCGAAACTCACCGTCGGTTATGGCGGTTGCTTCGCCTGTATCTACTCAGTGCGTGGCGCAGGAGGTTATCAGATGTTCGGCATCACACCGATGCCAATCTTCGATCCAGAGCAGAAGATCAGCTATCTCCAGGATTTCATGGTGTTCTTCAAGCCTGGCGACATCGTCAAATGGAAGCCGATAGATCGGGAGACCTATGATCAGGCGGTTGCGGATGTCGAAGCCGGCCGCTTCGAACCGGTGATCAAGAACGTTACCTTCGACCTCAATGCATTCAACAAAGACATAGATGGTTACAATGCAGGCCTGATGGAGACGCTCCATGGGAATTAATGTCGTCAAACCCGGGCTGCTCACCACAGTTCAGGATCTCGGCCGGTCGGGCTATTTTCACCTCGGTATCCCCATCGGCGGCGCGATGGACCGCATGGCGATGCGGAGCGCTAACTTGCTCGTCGGCAATGATGAAGGTGCTGCCGGTCTCGAGGCGGTTTTCTTGGGGCCGGAGCTCGAGTTCACTGGCGACGCACTGGTTGCGGTTACTGGTGCTGACATGCCGATCAATGTTGATGGTGAAGAAAAGCCTGGCTGGACCTCCTTCAAAGTCAACGCAGGTCAGCGTCTGACCTTCGACTATCTCAAATCCGGCGCGCGTATCTATATCGCTGTCAGCGGTGGTATCGACGTACCGGTGGCGCTAGGTAGCCGCTCGACTTATCCAATCGGTGCGCTTGGTGGTTTCGAAGGGCGGCCGATCGCTGCGGGTGATAGCTTGCCTATTGGAAAAAGCGGTGGAGGCGAAGAGGGAAAATCTGTGCCGGAAAACCTTCGTCGCGGCCCCGGCGCTTCGGGTGTCGAGCTGCGGGTTCTTCCAGGTCTGTATTGGCACCGGGTCACAGAAGCATCGCAGAAAAATTTCTTTGCGGATGAATGGAAAGTCGCACCCGAGGCTGACCGCATGGGCTACCGTTTCCGTGGTGGCCAGACCCTCGATTTCGTCGAGCGTAAACAACCCTTCGGGGCCGGCTCCGATCCGTCCAACATTGTTGATGGCTGCTACCCCTACGGCTCGATCCAGGTGCCTGGTGGTACAGAACCTATCGTCTTGCATCGAGACGCTGTCTCGGGCGGCGGCTATTTCATGCTCGGCACGGTGATCTCCGCCGACATGGACCTGATCGGGCAACTACAACCACATATGCCCACGAAGTTCGTCGAGGTTTCGATGGATGACGCGCTTCAGGCGAGGTCGGATCGCAGCGGAATGCTGGATCGGATCAGGCAGGCGCTGAACTGACTGTCGTCTGGCTCTCGATCAGTTTGAGGACGCCGTGCCAATAATTGGCTCGGCAGATGAAAACCGCACCTTCCTGACCGAGTGCCGCGATCAGGCGTATGGCGGTCTCGCGTAGGACATCATGAGTTTGAGTTGATCGTGCTGCAGGGCTCATCGGTCATCTCCTTCCTGTCCAATTGACATTCGGGATAGAAGAGCGGTAACGGCGCGATTCCGCTATGAGTTGCATCACACGATACGAGTGGACGCTCAAGCGATGTCTTAAGCGCTATGTCCCAGATCCCGACCGGGCGCAGCCTCAAACAGTGCTTTTGTGTAGGCATGGGATGGGGCGGAAAACACCGTCGATGCCGGACCCTGCTCGACCACCTCGCCCTGGTGCATGACCGCGATTCGGTCGCATATTTGAGCGGCGACACGAAGGTCGTGAGTGATGAATAGCATGGCGAGATCGAAATGCTCCCGGATCTGGTCGAGCAGATCGAGGACCTGGGCCTGCACGGAAACGTCGAGCGCTGATACGGCTTCGTCGGCGATCAGAATTTCCGGTTGCATGGCGAGCGCGCGCGCGATGCAGATGCGCTGACGCTGACCGCCTGAGAACTGATGCGGCAGGCGATCCAGCGCGTTCGGGTCGAGGCCGACGAGCGCCATGAGTTCCTTTGCGCGCGCCCAGGCGCCGGCCTGGTCGAGGCCGAAGTTCATTGGCCCCTCGATGATCGAACGGCCGACGCTTCGCCTGGGATTAAGCGATCGATAGGGATCTTGAAAAATGATCTGCACTTTTTGGCGAAGGGCTTGGAGGCGGCTTACCGGTAGCGATGCGATGTCTTCGTCGTCGATCAGGATCGAGCCAGCAGTGGGGTCGATCAGGCGGACGATGCAGCGCGCGACCGTGGATTTGCCGGAGCCGCTTTCGCCGACAATGCCGAGTGTTTCGCCGCGCTGCAGGCTGATATTGATGCCAGAAGCAGCTTGCACCTCGCGCGTCCTTTGAAAAAGTCCGCTGCTCCGGTAAGTCTTTGCGAGGTCGCGCGTCGCCAACACTGTTCTGTCATCGGTTGCACCATCCCGAGTCTTCGGGATCAGACTAGGCACGGATCCGATCAGCATCTGTGTGTAGGGATGTTCCGGCTCCGTCAGAACCCGGCTGGCGGCGCCAGCCTCGACCACGTAGCCGTTCTGCATGACCACGACCCGATCGGCGATCTCGGCGACCACGCCGAAATCATGGGTGATGAACAATACGCCAGTATCGTGGCTCGCCTGGATGTCTTTGATCAGTGTCAGGATCTGCGCCTGGGTGGTGACGTCGAGCGCTGTGGTCGGCTCATCCGCGATCAGAAGTGCAGGTTCCAGAGCGAGTGCCGCCGCGATCATGATCCGCTGCCGCTGCCCCCCGGAGAGTTGATGCGGGAAGGTTTCGATCAGTTGTTCTGGATCGGGCAGGCGGACATCGTCCATTACCTCGAGGACGCGGACGCGTCGGGCGCTCGCCGACATGTCGGTGTGGATCTGGAGGACTTCTTCGATCTGCTGTCCGACGCGAACGACCGGATTGAGTGCCGTAAACGGCTCCTGAAAGATCATCGACATGCGAGCACCGCGGAGCTGACGCAGCTCTGCGGGTGTTTTTTCCAGGAGCGGTTCGCCCGCCAGGTGGATGGAACCCGCGACAGGCCGAAGCTCGGTTCTGGGAAGGAGGCCCATCACGGCATGGGCAGTCACCGACTTGCCGGACCCGCTTTCGCCGACGACGCAGACGATCTCTTTTCGATGAACCTGGAGGTCGATGTCTTCGACCGCATTCCTGCGATCTGCACCGTCCGGCAGACTGACCGTCAGTCTCTTTATATCCAGGACCGGCGCCTCGCCGTTCATGTCGATGTCCGCTTGGCAAAACGCGGATCGAGGGTGTCACGCAGGCCGTCACCCAGCATGTTGATCGCGAGGACGGCGAGAGCGAGGAAGATGCCAGGGAACAGAATGGCGTGAGGATAGACGCGGAACAGCAAACGCCCTTCAGCCATGATGTTGCCCCAGGTCGGAATATCCGTGGGGATGCCGACGCCGAGGAAACTCAGGATCGCCTCAACCAGGATCGCGAAGCCACAGGTGTAGGTCGCCTGTACGATCAGCGGGGCGATGGTGTTGGGGAGGATGTGGCGGTAGAGGATTTTCGGGGTTGGAGTACCGATCGAGATCGCCGCCTCGACATAAGGCTCTTCACGAACCGAGAGCACGACCGCGCGCACCAGGCGGACGACACGGGGAATTTCCGGCACAGCGATCGCCAGGATTACGGTCACCAGACCAGCACCCCACAAGGCCACCAGGCTGAGCGCTAGGAGGATGGCGGGAATGGCCATCAGCCCGTCCATCACTCGCATGATCACGGTATCCAGCCAGCGGATATAGCCGGAGACCAAGCCGGTAAAAAGGCCGATGCCGATGGCGAGCAGCGCCACCGAAAAACCGACGATCAGCGAGACACGAGTACCGTAGATCACCCGACTGTAGAGGTCACGGCCGAGCGTATCCGTGCCCATCCAATGGGTGAAGGTCACCTCTTCGCCGTCATCATTCAGTATTGGATGGGTTTCGAGCGGCAGCTTGTTGCGATAGGTGGGGTCGAGGAAGGCGGGATCGATGGTGCCGAGAAATGGGGCGGCGAGCGCGATCAGGAACAAGATGAGTAGGACGATGCTGCCGAAACGCAGGCCGGCATTGGCGAGCAGTCTTCCCACCGGTGTCGCGTCTCTTGCGCCCACCAACGGCTCGGCCCCTGTCGTTGTCGGATCCGAGATCGTGCTCAATAGCGTATCCTCGGATCGAAGATCGTATAGGCGATGTCGATGACGAGGTTGATGACCACATAGGCGAAGGAGAAGACCAGGATCACGCCCTGGATGGTTGGGTAGTCACGACCGAGCACCGCATCGACGGTCAGTCTTCCCAGACCTGGGATGTTGTAGACGCTCTCGGTCACGACCACGCCGCCAATCAAAAGGCCGATACCGATGCCGATAGCGGTGACGATCGGCACGGCCGCGTTGCGCAGGGCATGGAAGAAAAGAATTCGGCTTTCGGTCTGACCTTTCGCACGTGCCGTTCGGATGTAGTCTTCTTCCAGGATTTCCATGACGCTCGCACGGGTGATGCGGGCGATGAATGCCACGTAGATCACGGACAGCGTGAGGCTTGGCAGGATCAAGCGCTGGAGGAACGGCCAGAAGCCATCCACAAGCGGCGCGTAGCCCTGAACCGGCACGAGGCCCAGTTGAATGGCGAAGATGTAGATCAGCAGATAGCCGAGCACGAATACCGGCACGGAAAAGCCGAGTACGGAAAAGCCCATGACCAGGCGATCGATCCACGTGCCGCGCTTATAGGCGGCGATCACACCCATGGGTACGGCGATCAGCACAGTGAGGATGATGGTCGTGGTCGCCAGCGCCAGTGTCGGTCCGACCCGCTGGCCGATCAGGTCTGTCACTTCGGCTTTGAAGAAGAAGCTTTCGCCGAGATCCCCCTTGAACAGGTTGCTCCCCCAGATTGCGAACTGCTCCCAAATCGGTCGGTTGAGGTCGAGCTGTTCCCGGATCGCTTCGATCTGCGCCGAGTTTGCGTTGGGCCCGGCGATGACCGCAGCGGGATCGCCTGGTGTCAGCCGGAGCATCATGAAGACGACGACCGCCACCATCACCATGACGGGGATGGTGGCGATCAGTCGTTTGCCGATGACGGCGAGCATCAGCTTTGCATGAACTGCATCAACAGTTCATACCGCGTCAGTCGCCCTTCTCGATGTTCCAGAGGAATGGCGCCGGACCATCGATGACGCCACTGACATTGTTGCTATAGGCATAGGGTTGATACCACTGGCCCATGTAGCCATGGGTACCGATCTTGAGCGCTCGCTCCTGGACCTGGAACGCTATCTCGCGCTGCTTGTCGGCGTCGGTTTCACGTGCGAATGCGTTGCGAAGGCTCTCCAATTCCTCGTCGCAAGGCCAGCCGAAAAAGGCTGTGTCGCACGACGCGATCAGGCCCGCGGTACTGATCGGATTGAGCACGTCGCCGGCGACCCAAGAGGTCATGAAGGCGTTCCAGCCACCCTCCGCCGGCGGCTCCTTTTTCGCGCGGCGCGAGACCAGCGTCTGCCAGTCCATCGACTGCATGTCGACGGTAAAGCCGCCACGCTCCAGAAGCTGCTTGGCGACCGGGGCAAGATTGGTCAACACCTGCAAATCGGTCGAATGCATCAGCGTGACAGGCGTACCGTCATAGCCGGCCTCGTCGAGTAGCTTCTTCGAAAGCTCGAAATCTGAATTGACCAGTGCATCGGCACCGGCATCGGTGGCGAAAGGCGTCTCGCAGACGAACATGGATGGGCAGGTCTTGTAGTAGTCCGGGTTACCGATAACGCCCTTCAGAAAATCCTCCTGATTGAGCGCGGCAAGGGCCGCCTGCCTGATAGTCTGATTATCAAAAGGCGGATGCAGGTGGTTGAAGCGGAACATGTATTGATTGCCGAGCGGATTATAGTCGTGCAGGACAATGGCCTCTTCCGCCTCCAGAACCGGAAGCAGATCATGGGGCGGTGCTTCGATGAAGTCGATCTCGCCGTTCAGAAGGGCATTGACGGCGGTCTGATGGTCGGGGATCCAGACCCACTCCACGCGGTCGACCTTGGCGACCTTACCGCCTGCCGCCCAACTCGGCGGCTCGCTGCGCGGATTGTAGCTCCCGAACTTGGAGAAGACCGCCTTGTCGCCGGGCGCCCACTCGTCCTTTTCGAAAACGAAAGGACCGGAACCTGTATAGTCCGAGATCTGCTCCGTCTCCGGCGTTTCGGCGACGCGTTTGGGCATCATGAACGGCACGTTGGAGCTCGGCTTGGCGAGCGATAGAAGGACCAGTCCGTAGGGTTCCTTCAGATTGAGCTCGAAGGTTCGATCGTCCACCGCCGTCATGCCGTCGACGAAGGACATCATCAGCTGGCCCATGCTGTCCTTCTTGCCCCAGCGCGCGATCGATGCGATCGCATCTTCGGAGGTTACGGGTTCTCCGTCATGCCAGGTCAAACCTTCGCGCAGTGTGAAGGTGTAGTTCAGGCTGTCGTCGCTGATCTCGTAGCTGTCCACCATCTGCGGCTGGACGTTCAAATCCGCATCCATGGCGAACAGTGTATCGTAGACCATGTAGCCGTAATTGCGCGACATATAAGCGGTGGTCCAGATCGGGTCGACGATCTTCAGGTCCGAGTGCATGACCACTTTGAGGGTTTTATCTTCGGCGGATGCGGTGTCGCTGAAAGTCGGGCTGATGAGTGCAGCGGCGGCGATGGCGCCGAGCAGTTGGCGGATCGGTGTTTTCATGACGAAGCCTCCTTTCCTAAATGGCAGCAGTATTGTCCGATCGACGATCGGTTTGATTCATTGATATCGAATTGAGCTGCAACATACTTACCAATCACTCTTACGGAGAGTGGACGCCGTTGCAAGGGCAGTCGCAACGATCAGGACCTCTGCCAACATTGACGAAGCCCTCGCCGGCTCCCAAGATAAGGACAGCGCCGGAACGTTGTTCGGCTTCGAGGATCGTTCCGGCAAGCAAGCGAAAGCTAAGCAAGAATCGGACCGTGATGTCTGAGCAGGGAGGGCACGAGGGCGAACTCAGCCCGAAGGTGTTGGCCGCCGCCGCCAATGGCGTGATCGAGATGATCGATCACTATCATGGCGATGTCGACGGTATTTTCGGCCGCGCAACCATCGATACCAGCCAGCTCGACAGCCCTTTCAACGAGATCAATCTGCGTCAGTACTGCACTTTGTTCGAGGAGGCGGCGGCGCAGACCGGGTACGATAATTTTGGACTGCAGTTCGGGCAGCATTTCCAGCCGAAACGGCTGGGCGCAATCGGCTATGTCGCGATCAATTCTCCGACGCTTTCATCCGGCCTGCGCAATTTCATTCGTTACTTTCCGGCGCATCAGGACAACTCGATCCTGTCGCTCGAGCATGACAAGGACGTGCTCTGGCTGACCTATCAGATCGTCGATCCGCGGATCGCGCGACGCCGTCAGGATGCCGAATTGTCTCTGGGTATGTTCTGCAATATTTTTCGTCACGCGCTCGGCCCAAACTGGCGGCCGCTGGAAGTGCATTTCGAGCACCATCTGCCGGACGAGCGCGGCGAGCACCAGGCGACGTTCGATGCGCCGGTGATCTTCGGTCAAAAGGTCAACGCGATCGCCTTCAAACGCGAGGACCTCGATGCCGACATGCCCGGTCACGATCCCTATCTCTACGCCGTGATCGAGCCCTTTCTCGCCGAGCGTCGTACGCTCCGCCAGAATCCGGAGGACTTCGTTACGGCCCTTCGTCATGAGATCAAGCTCAGGCTGGGCGACCGCGATCCTTCCCTCGAAGCACTGGCTGAAAGTCTCGGTCTGACCTCGACGGTGCTGCGCCGCCGATTGAAAGACTTTGGTGTCGGTTTCAATGACCTGGTTAAGGCTGCCCGACAGGAACTGGCGCTTCGTCATGTCAGTGACCAAGACATGCCGCTCACCGAGGTCGCACTAGCGCTTGGCTATTCAGAGCTCTCTGCCTTTTCGCGGGCATTCCGCAACTGGACGGGCATGTCACCCCAGCGCTACCGGCGTACCAAGCTCAAGCGCTGACCGCCGCTGAACCGGCACCTGTCAAGTTTGATGATCTTGCTGTCAAGCAGGCGAGGGTGGCTGATCCCAGGATGAGAGAAAGCCGCCTCTCGTCTCAGTCCGGCGAACAATCAGGGATCTTGGCCCACACATCAGCTGGTGGGCGCCGGACAGGTCAAAAAAAGGAAACGTCATGATCGACAGACGCAAATTTCTCGGAACCTCCGCCGCGATCGCCAGTGCGGCCTCCTTCGGTCTGCCGCGCCTTGCCCAAGCGGCGCGCGACAGCGAGCTGAACATCCTCTGCTGGGAAGGTTACAATACCGACGATGTGCTTCAGCCGTTTCGCGACGCCAATGCCGGCGCCACGGTGCGTGCGGAAAGCGGTACCTCCGATCCTGACATGATCAACAAGCTGCGCGCCGGCGAGGTCAATGTCTGGGACCTGATCAACGTCAACCAGCCCTGGGCGCGCTACCAGCTCATGCCTGAAGGCCTGATCAAGCCACTCGATCGTGCCCGCTTCGAGCCCTACTACGAAACCATGATGGACGAGTTCAAGGGGCCCTATTCGCTTGCCCTCGACGAGAGCGGCGAGAACATGATCGGCATGGTGCAGCGCTTCGGCCCGTTCAGCTTCGTCGTGAACACCGATGTCA
Organism: Geminicoccaceae bacterium; assembly: GCA_051010395.1. GTDB lineage: Bacteria > Pseudomonadota > Alphaproteobacteria > Geminicoccales > Geminicoccaceae > JANQPX01. Next base: position 40,694 of record JBPCVQ010000549.1, read on the forward strand.
TCTCGCGAGAAATGGCCGAGGACCAGGGATTCAAGCTGTTCCTCGATCCGGCGATGCAGGGCAGGTACGGCGTCCTGACCTACGACAACTGGAACATCATGCATATGTGCGTGACCGCCGACCTGAACCCGTTCGGCACGATCGACGATGCTGGCAAGGCAGCTTTCAGCGACACCGCGGCCGCGATTTTCGGTGGAGCGAAACTCCTGACCGACGATCTGGTGGCGATGAACACGGCGCTGATCAATGGCGAGATCGACGCCTACTTCACCGGCGGCACCTACACGGCATCACCTGCGCGTTTCGATGGACAGACCCAGGTGCGAGCCATCACGCCGAATTCGGGACCGATCGACGGCAAGGGCGGCATCGTCTGGGTAGAGGTCACATCCGCGGTCAACAACCCGGATCCCTCGAAGCTTGCCGAGGATTTCCTGGAGTATGTGCAGACCCCCGAAATCTGCAAGGCGGTCGCTTTTGCCGAAGGGACTTACAACCCGGTCTCGCAGATGGGCAGCGAGGACGTCATGGCGCTGTTCGACGAGGACGAACTGGACGCGATCCAGTGGGATTCGCTCCAGGATGAGATGAGCCGTTCGGTGGAGTATCAGATCGTCGCTGACTACGATGCGCTGAACGAACTCTACAACGCCGCAAAACGCGGTTAGCTGGATGCCCACCCCGGCGGTCCCGCGCCGCCGGGACCGCAGCCGCGGATCGCACCGCGGTCTGGGTTGACTTAGACATGATGGGTCGGGGTGCATGACTTCACCGGTCGTCCTGAAGCTCGAGGGCGTGACCAAGCGCTTTGGCGGCTTCACCGCGCTTCACGGCATCGATCTCGACATCCATGACGGTGAGTTTCTGACGATCGTCGGTCCCTCGGGCAGCGGCAAGACCACGATGATCCGCCTTCTGGTCGGCATGGACGAACCGACCGGCGGTGTCATTTCGCTTAAGGGTGAGGTGATCAACCAGGTGCCGGCGCACCGCCGCCCGACCTGCATGGTCTTCCAGTCGCTCGCCCTCTTCCCGCACAAGACCGTCGGCCAGAACATCGAATTCCCGCTTAAAATAAAGGGCATGGACCCCGTCCATCGGCGAGCGCGGGCGCTTGAGCTTCTGGATTTGCTCGAACTGCCCGAGGACTATTACGGCAAGGGTGTCACGCAATGTTCCGGCGGCGAACGCCAAAGGGTGGCCCTTGCCCGCGCGCTGGCCTTCGATCCGGAAATTCTGTTCTTCGACGAGCCGCTCTCGGCGCTCGACTACCGGCTGCGCAAGACGCTGCAAAAAGAACTGAAGGAGCTGCACCGCCGCACCGGCAAGACTTTCGTCTACATCACCCACTCCCTTGAGGAGGCGATGGTGATGTCGGATCGCATCGCGATCATGCGCGCGGGCCAGATCGTCCAGATCGGCACGGCGGACGAGATCTATGCGAGGCCCGGAACCCGCTTCGTCGCCGAGTTCATGGGCGAGGTCAATCTCTTCGACATCGCCGCCGCCGGCGGTCGGTTTACGTCGACGGATGGTGAAATCTCGACCAACGGCACCACGCTTGATCTGCAGGAAGGTGAAAAGGCGACCCTCATGGTGCGCCCGGAATTCGTCCGTTTTCTGGCGCCCGGCGAAACCGCGGATTGCGTCATGAACGGCGAACTGCACAACGAATTTTCGCTGGGCTCGCGCCTCCAATATGAAGTCGGCATCGGCGAGGATCGCGTGGTCACGGTCGAAAAGCTCAGAGAGGATCGTTTCGAGGGCGCTTACGGCGATCAGGTGGTGATCGGCTGGGACATCGAGAACGTCCATCTGATCCCGGCGGATCGCTGACCATGCAGCGCATCGAGGAGCGCCAGGGCTGGCTCTCGGCGTTGCCGCTGCTCCTCACGCTCGGCCTGATTTTCGTGGCACCGCTGCTGGTGATCGCACTCTTCTCGATCATGCCACCCAAGGTGTTCGAGCTTGCCCATCTCCCGAGCTTCACCAATTTCTGGACCTTCGCGACCCAGGGCTACTATCGCTCGCTGCTCTGGTCGCTGGGCATGGCGCTCGCCGCGACCGTCATCCTCCTCATCATCTGCTACCCGCTCGCCTATGCCATGGCCAAGGTGTTCAAGCGTTTCACCCTGATCATTACCGTCGCCGTGGTCATCACCCTCTTCGTCTCGGAAAACATCCGCCTGTTCGGCTGGGTGCTGACATTGATGAAGGGGGGCATGGTCTCCGGCCACCTCAAAGCCTGGACCGGGCTCGAGCTGGAGGGTGGGCTCTATAACGTGCCGGTGATCGTCTTCGGCCTGGTCTATGCCTATTTCCCGTTCATGCTGTTCCCGATGGTCCAGGGCATCGCGATGGTGCCCGATGATGTCAGGCAGGCGGCAAGCGACCTCGGCGCCGGGTGGAAACGCATCCTCTGGGAGATCGATCTGCCGCTGGCCATGCCCGGCATCGTCGTCGGCTCGCTCCTGACCTTCGTCCTCGCCGCGGGCGCCATGGCCGAAAGCAAGCTGCTCGGCGGTCAGGCGGTCATCGTCATGGCCGACGAGATCGAGACCGCCTTCACCTACGGCCAGAACTGGCCGCTCGGCTCGGCGCTCGCCATGATTCTGATCGTGATCATCGGCGCCATCGCCACGACAGCACTCGCCCGCATCGATCTCGACCGGATCATGGGACGGAGGTGCTGACGATGCGGCACACCCCCCTCACCAAGACCATGTTCACCCTCTACGGGCTCGTAACGCTCGCGATCCTGTATCTGCCCATCGCCGCGGTCACCTTCGCGTCCTTTTCCAAAGCCCGCTATCTCAGCTTTCCGGTCAAACGCTACACCACCAAGTGGTATGCCGATGCGATCGACAGCTCGACGGTCGCCGGCCTGGTCAGCACCTCGCTCAAAGTCGCCGTCGTCGTCACCATCTTCTCGATGATCCTCGGCTTCTTCGGAGCCCTCGCCTTCGCCCGCTACCAATGGCGCTTTCGCGGCCTGTTCCAGAAATTCATCCTGCTTCCCATCTTCTTCCCGCAGACCGTCCTCGGCCTCGCCATCCTGATGTGGCTGAACGCCGTCGGCATCATTCCGAGCTGGAAGACCGCGATCATCGCGCACCTCGTCTGGATCGCGCCGATCGCCACGCTGATCATCGCGATCCGCGCCTATGGTTTTGACCCGTCTCTCGAGGAAGCCGCGCGAGACATGGGTGCTTCGACCTGGCAGATCATGCGCGAGATCACCTTGCCACTCCTCTGGCCGGGCGTCGTGTCAGCCGGTCTTTTCGCCTTCCTGCTGTCCTGGGGGAATTTCCCGCTGTCGCTGTTCACCACCGGCGCGGATCTGACCTTGCCGGAATGGCTCTATGCAAAAATGGTCTCCGGCTATTCGCCGCTGGTGCCATCAGTCGGCACGCTGACCGTGCTCGCCTCGCTCATCATCATCACAACAGGGCTTCTGCTCCTATGGTGGAACAGGGCCAGGGTGGCCCAGTCTGACTAATAGCGATCAAAGGAGAAAAAAATGTTCACATCGATCAAGGACCGCAGCGTCATTGTCACCGGCGGCAGCAAGGGTATTGGCAAGGGCATCGCGCGCGTCTTCGCCGCTCAGGGCGCCAGGATCATGATCGCCGCCCGCGGCGAGGATGCTGCCAAGGCGGCCGTCGACGAAATCGTCGCCAGCGGTGGGACCGCGGCCTATACCCTCACAGATGTCTGCGATTGGGACCAGATGCAGTCCCTGGTCGCCGCGACCGAGAAGATTTACGGCGGCGTTGACATCCTTTGCTCCAACGCCGGCATCTTTCCCCAGGCCAAGATCGAGGACCTGTCTCCAGACGACTGGGACCATGTCCTGGACACCAATCTCAAGAGCACCTTCCTCGCGGTCAAGGCGGCCACCCCGGCCATGGCCAAACAGGGCAAAGGCCGGATCGTGATCACCTCGTCGATCACCGGCCCGGTCACCGGCTTCACCGGCTGGACCCATTACGGCGCCTCCAAGGCGGGCCAGCTCGGCTTCCTGAAAACCGCCGCGATCGAATTGTCCAAGAAGAACATCACCATCAACGCCGTCATGCCCGGCAACATCATCACCGAGGGCCTCGAAGGCCTGGGGCAGGATTATCTCGACACCATGGCCACGTCGATCCCACTGAAGCGCCTCGGCAAGGTCGAGGACATCGGCAACGCCGCCCTGTTCTTCGCTTCGGACGAGGCTGCCTACGTCACCGGCCAGACCATCGTCGTCGACGGCGGCCAGATCCTTCCCGAGAGCCTCGAAGCCCTGGAGGATATTTGAAGGCGGCGCCTTCAGGCTGAACTTGCCAGAGCCAGGTGACGATACGGAGGTGCCTAAATGAGCGATGTCGGAATGAGCCATGAAGAACTCGTCGAGCAACTAGCGTTGCTAGCGCAGGACTCGTTGCATCTTTGGGATCTGCCCGAGGGCTCGACGACTGAACTGATCAACCTCTCGGAAAACGCCACCTACCGCGTGGACAAGCCGGGCTTCGATCAGCCGGACATTCTCCGTGTCCACCGCGAAGGCTATCACTCCAAGAACGCGATCGAATGCGAGCTTGCCTGGATGAAGTCGCTTCGCGAAGAGGGCGGGGTGATCACGCCTGCGGGTATTCCTGGGATCAATGGCGAACTCATCCAGATCCACGGCATCGACGGGTTGGAGAAGCCACGGCATCTAGTGTTGTTCGAGTTTATCGAAGGTATCGAACCCGATGAGAATCAGGATCTGATCAAGCCCTTCGAGAATCTGGGCGAGGTGTCGGCGAAACTCCATAATCACGTCTTGAATTGGCAGGTTCCAAAAAACTTCGAGCGCCTGACATGGGATTTCGAGCATATGCTCGGCGGCAAACCGAACTGGGGTGATTGGCGCGAAGCACCGGTCATGGATGCGGACGCCAAAGCCGTTCTCGAACGCCAGGCCCAAACCATCGAGCGCCGTCTCCAGGCCTTCGGCAAAGGCCGCGAACGCTACGGTCTCGTCCATGCTGACATCCGCCTCGCCAACCTCCTGATCGTCGGCGACAGCACGCGTGTGATCGACTTCGACGACAGCGGCTTCGGTTGGTTCCTCTATGACGTGGCGACGGCGCTCTCCTTCATCGAGGACCACCCGAAAGTGCCGGAGCTGATCGACGCCTGGGTTCGAGGCTACAAGCGCGTTCGCGATCTTCCAGCCGAAGACGAAGCCGAAATCCCCACCTTCGTCATGCTCCGCCGCATGGTCCTCCTCGCCTGGATCGGGTCGCACGGCGACACCGACCTCGCGAAGGAGCAGGGGCCGGAGTTCACGCGAGTGTCGGCGGAGCTGGCGGAGCGCTATCTGCGTTCGTTCGGATAGCGGCGCAAGCGGCCTGTCAAGTCGAGGCGATCAGCTGTCAAGCGTTCCGCCGCCGGTCTTGTCACGATGATCGTCTCCAAAGGGAGGCCGCCATTGAGCACCGCCAAGCTGGACGTCCTCGACAAGTCGAAAAAATACTGGAATCCGGACAAGACCCAGTTCTGGACCGATGTCGGCGTCGAGCTCGTTATCGATCGGCGTGAGGAATATTTCCTCTACGACATGGACGGCCGGCGCCTGATCGACGTCCATCTGAACGGCGGCACCTACAATCTTGGCCATCGCAATCCCGAGCTGGTCGAGGTGCTAAATGCCGGTGCCCGGCATTTCGACATGGGCAACCATCATTTCCCGGCACTTGCCAGAACCGCCCTTGCCGAAGAGCTGGCGGCCTGCACGCCGGGCGATCTGCAGTACACGATGTACGGGGCAGGGG
>JBPCVQ010000550.1:0-3213 GCA_051010395.1 Geminicoccaceae bacterium
GATCCCATCAAAGAAACCGGGGCGTGGATAGCGCGGGTGCTCAAAGGGCACCTCAACTATTTCGCGGTCTCCGGCAATGACCCGAGCCTGTGGTGGTTCTTCACCCAGGTGCGCTGGTACTGGCTACGCTCGCTACGGCGACGCAGTCAAAAGGCGCGCATCAGCTGGGAGAAATACACCAGGCTCGTGGATCGCTTCTTCCCGCCAATCAGGATTCTCCATCCCCAACCCATCCACCGCTTCGACGCCAGAACCCAAGGGAGGAGCCCGGTGCGTTAGCAGCGCACGCCGGGATCTGCGCAGGGGGCGGGGAGCGATATCCGTTCCTACTGCGACCCTTAGAAGATCCGGCCCCAATTAGCTTTATGGCCACTGACTCGCTGCTCTAGGCCGTGAGGTCCTGCAGGGCTTTCAGCGTTGCACGCAAGTGTTCTATGGCGGCTGAAACGGCGACGGTCGGTCGGCGAAGCTTGGTGAGGATCATGCAAAGATGCAGATCGGCCAATCGTTTTTCGATCAAGGGAACGCCGACGATCTCGCCACGAGCAAGCTCCTCGGCAAAGCCAAGTCTGGTATAGAAGGCGATGCCCAGACCATGCCTAATCATCTCCTTGGTCAAAGCCAGGCTGTTGGATCTGAGGAACGGCTCCCTGATCTCCCTTGCGGCAAGAAGTGCGTTATCCATCAGTGCCTGAATGGGCCGTGTGTCCTGCTGAAACAAAAGAGGAAACTTGGCGCATTCCGCGAGCGACAGCGCCGCCTTCCCGGCCAAAGGGTGGTTTGGCGCCATCATGGCGTTCAATGGCGTGGGAACTTCTGCGAGGAGTTCGACGCCGGCACGGCTCTCGAGATCGAAGGAGAAACCAAGATCGGCATCGCCGCCTGCGACCCGTGTCACGATTTCGCCTGGGCCCATGCCCTCGACGTCGAAGGTCACTACCGGGTGGGCGGCATGGAAAGTGCGGATCGCTTCCGGTAAGAGTCGCACCAAGAGACTGTCGAGCGAGGCGATCTTTACCAGACCGCTCTTTATGCCCTTGAGTGCATCGATTTCGCTTCTGGCCCGATCAAAATCCTGCAGAGTCTGTCGCGCGTGGCGCAGCAGGATCTCGCCGGCCGGTGTCAAGCGGAGACCGGTCGGGTGGCGTTCGAAAATCGAAGCGCCGAGCGCATCTTCGACTTTCAGGATCTGCCGGCTGATCGCCGACGAGGCGACGTTGAGCTTGGTTGACGCGCTCCTTATGGAGCCGCAGCTGGCGACCTCATCGAGATAGCGGAGAGCCGCAGCATGGATTCTGGGACGCATGCCGCTCAGGATACGTTCTGGGGCAGTGCTTCGGTGACTGCGGGGTGATCTTTGTCGGTGCGGAATTCCGGTGTCAGGCCGCCGGGCTCGCCCCAACCGGTAACCTCCTCTCCGAAGAAATCGCGGTTGATCGAGATGAAGCGCTGCCATTTTTCGGGAAGAACGCGTTCGTCGAAGATAGCTTCGACCGGGCAGACCGAGACGCAGATGCCACAGTTCACACACTCGTCCGGCTGGATGTAGTACATGCGCCCGCCCTCGTAGATGCACTCCACCGGACAGACATTAGTGCAGTCGCCGTCTTTCACATCGATGCAAGTCGATGCGATGATGTAGGCCATGTCTACCGGCCCTTCCAGACCGGCGTTCGCTTCTCTCGAAATGCCAGGACACCTTCCTCGCCGTCCTCGCTCTCGAGCGCTTCGATCAAGGCCGGCAACCTCTGGCCTTGTGCCTCCTCCAGTTGCATGTGGGCGGTTCGCTGCACCACCTGCTTGATCGCACGAAGGCTCAGCGGCGCACAGGCAAGGATATCATCGACCCAGCGGACGACAGCGTCGTCGAGCTGATCACGCGGCACCACTTCATTCACCAAACCCAGAGTCAACGCTTCGGCTGCGCCGAGGCGGTTGCCGGTGAGGAGGAGGCCCATGGCGAGCTTTTCCGGGATCAGGCGCGGCAGCCGCACCATCCCGCCCTCCAGCGGAAGCCGGCCGACGCGGGGCTCTGGCAGGCCAAACTGCGCTTCTTCGGCGGCGATCACGATGTCACAGCCGAGCACCATCTCGAAGCCGCCGCCGAGCGCGTAGCCGTTCACTCGGGCGATCACGGGAATGTTGAGCGTGGTGCGCAGCGCAATGCCGCCGAAGCCGCCGGGGCGCGGTTCCGCCCAGTAGCGAAGGCCATCCGTACCGCCGTCCTTCATGTCGGCGCCGACGGAGAAGGCGCGATCGCCCGCACCAGTGAGCACGATGCAGCGGACGTCCCGGTTGCCCTCGAGCTCGATCCAGATGTCTTGAAGTCGGTGCTCCGCCTCGGAGTCGATAGCGTTCATGCGATCGGGGCGATCGATGGTTACCCTCGCAACATGTTTCTCGATCGAGAGATCGACACTCATGCCAGCGTCTCTTCTGCGAGACCAAGCTCGGCCAGGATCTCATCGGTGTGCGCGCCGAGCGTCGGCGGTTGATGACGAACGGTGACCGGCGCTGCCAACATATCGATCGGCGAGCCGACCAGCTTCACCGGACCACTCTTGGTCGGTGCCGCCTCCAGCACCATGTTGTTGATCGCGGTCTGCGGATCATCGAGCGCTTCGGCGAGCGACTTCACCGGTGCGCAGAGAATGTCGACGCCTTCGAGGCGCTCGACCCAGTGGGCGGTGGCCGCTCGAGCGAAATTTTCGTGAAACAGAGCCTGCAGCTCGCTTCGATGCTCCCGCTGGCGATCGATGTCGGCAAAGCGTTCCTCCTTCGAGAGGTCGTCGATTTCCAGTGCATTGCAGATGTCGCGAAGCGGGTTTTCCTTGAAGGCACCGACCATGACAATCGCGCCGTCGATCGTTTTGAAGACGCCGGAGAGCGGCATGGCTGCCCAGTTCAGCTCATTGTCGCGCATCAGCAATGAGGCCGCTTCCTGCATCTGCATGGCGAGCATCGAATTATAGAGCGAGACGCTGATCCGCTGCCCCTCGCCGGTCTTCTCGCGTTGCAGAAGGGCCAGAAGAATGCCCTGCACCATATGCATGCCGGCCGCGTAGTCCGCCAGTGCAGTCGGGTAAATGGAGAGCGGAATGCTCGGATCGGCGCGGCGATGCATGGCGCCGCTCATCGCCTGGGCAAGCACATCCTGACCACCCTTTTTGACATAGGGGCCCTCCAAGCCGTAGCCGGTGCCGACGGCGAAGA
>JBPCVQ010000551.1:0-12545 GCA_051010395.1 Geminicoccaceae bacterium
TTAGCATCGGCATTGTCTTTGCCGATCACGATCGGCGTGACGCGGATCGGCTGCTAAATGACGAACACGCGCCTGACAATCGCGAGGCCGAGTACCAAGCCCAAAAGCGAAAGGCCGAACGAACCGAAGGCGTAGAGAATGAGCAGGCCGTAGGCACCACGCTCGAAGAGGGTGTAGACGTCGAGCGAGAAGGTGGAGAAGGTCGTGAACGAGCCAAGCAGACCGACGACGAGGAACAATCGCATCTCCTGGCCGACATTCCAGGAAAGAGCCATGGCGGCGACCAGTACACCCATGGCGAACGAGCCGGTGATGTTGACGATCATCGTACCGACCGGAAAGCCAGGGCCAACCACCTTCATGGCGGCGACATTGACGAGATGGCGGAGCACCGCTCCGACCATGCCGCCCGCAGCGACCGCAAACAACGCCTGCATCGACCCTGCTCCCGAAGTAAGCCTGTACCCATAGTTGCTCATCGCTTTCAAAGAAACGCTGAAATGACGGAGCTCGTGAAGCGTTCATTTCCTGGGATAGGCAAAAGCGCGGCTGGAAACCGAGATCGAATTGTTGGATGGATCTTTAACATTCGCGAATGTGTATCCATTGCCTTGGTGAATGGGTCCGAACACGAGGCCGCGTTCCTTCATTTGACGGCAAAAGCCGTCGACATCCTCGACGTCGAAGACGAGCTTGACCAGGAACTGGCCGTCTTTTTTCCCCTTGGCAGCCGGATGCAGCAGAAGCGTGAGGCCAGACGACTGTGGCCGAAGCTCGACGATCCGATCAGCCTCGTGCTGATGGGCTTCGAACCCTAAGAAGCGAGTATAAAAGTCGATCATCGCCTGCACTTTTTTGGTGTAGATGATGATCCGATTGATCGAGGGCGACATGGACGGTCCTGACGGTTCGATAGCGCGGGACAGATCGTGGCGTTCCGACGATGCGTCATCATACAGAAGAGGTGCTTGTCGGGTACCGCCAGCGCGCAGAACCGAAGAGCCTGGCGCAGCGTCCCATCTCGTGTAGAAGAGCGATGAGTTCAATCGCAGGTGACACAGAGCGCAGAGATTGGTCATGAGCATTGATGCCGAAAGCGCACCGCCCGAGGCCGGACCACGCTCGCCCCGCCGGGTTTGTTATCTGGCATTGGCGCCGGCGGAGCCTAACAACGAGGCCGAGCACCAAGGCGTCATCAAGGCTTCCTGGTTTATCGACGGTCTGCTGATCGCGCTGATCGTCTTGAACGTGCTCGCCGTCATTCTGGAATCTGTCCCGAGCATCGACGCACAATATGCCGCGGGTTTTCTTTGGTTCGAGCGCCTGTCGGTGGCTGTGTTCACGATCGAATATATCATCCGGCTCTGGTCCGCGGTCGAAGCGAGCGAGGAGACGAAGGCAAAGCCATGGCGGGCACGGCTTCGTTATGCGCTTCGGCCGGTTTCTCTTGCCGATCTCATGGCTATTCTCCCCTACTATCTGAGCGCCCTGATCAATATCGATCTGCGCATGCTGCGCGCCCTTCGCCTGTTGCGGGTGCTGAAGCTCAGCCGCTATTCGACCTCGATCGGGCTTCTTCTGGACGCTCTACGCAACGAGGCGCGCGCGATCGCGGCCGCCGTCTTCGTGCTCAGCCTTCTCGTCCTGATCGCCGCGAGCTTTGCCTATGCCGCGGAACACAGGGTTCAGCCCGAAGCCTTCGGCACGATTCCGGACGCACTCTGGTGGGCCGTGATCACCATGACGACGGTCGGTTTCGGCGACGTCGTGCCGGTGACGCCGTTCGGCAAGGTGGTCGGATCGGTGATCGCGGTGATCGGCATCGGCATGGTGGCGCTTCCCGCCGGCCTCCTGGCCGCCGCCTTTTCCGAGCAGCTCCACCTCCGCGACCAGCACTTCGAGGCGGAGGTTGAGCACCGCCTGATCGACGGCCGGATCTCCAAGCAGGACAAAACCGACCTCGAAGAAGTACGAAAGCGCCTGGGCCTGCGCGGCGCCGAGGCTGACATGATCCTGCACAATGTCCTGCGCGAAGCCAGAATCCAGCCGCCGAGCTGCCCCCATTGCGGCAAGCCTTTGATGGAGGCATCGCCAGTCTCGACCCTGCGCGCGCGCCGCCACTCCGGCAAAGGCCTCCTCGGATCGTGAGTGGCGTGGCCACCTCATCGAGTTCAGACTGTTCGTGCCCGGATTGACGGTATGCGGCCCGGTTTTAGACATTCGTTCAGGAGGCGCACATGGACGTCCGAACCCTGCACTTTATGGTCATGGTCGGATTTGGCCTGTCGCTCGCCGGCCCAACTGCCTCCGCTCAAACCGCGGAAGACAGCTTCATCGATGGCCTTGCAGCCTACGATGCCGGCGACGTCGCTGAGACCGTGCGCATCTGGAAAGCACTCGCCTCGGACGGAGACGCCAATGCGCAGGTCGGTCTCGCCGGCCTCTATCGAGCAGGTAGCGGCGTGGCGCGTGATCTTGCCGAGGCGGCGAGACTCTACCGCCTGGCAGCCGAACAGGGCGACAGCAATGGCCAGCTCAATCTCGGCCGGCTGTATCTCGAGGGAAACGGTGTGAAGCAGAATCAGGCAGCGGCTTACGCGTGGCTGACATTGGCGGCGCGCCAGGGGCGGCGCTGGGCGAAAGAGCAGCGGCAAAAAATCGAACCGCTCTTGTCAGCCGACCAGCTTATCTCGGCGAATGCCTTAATCGCCGAGATCGAAAGCCGCTGAGGCCTGAACCTATCCGTTAGAGCCCGTTCGAATCCGTCAGGGCCCCGCCGCCAAGTCAACGCCCCGGCGCGTCGCCGGTCAGGGACGCCAAGCCTCATAGTCACCGGTGGCGGGCGCCCGCGCCCCGCCGCGCTGCAGGGCGCCGGGCGGGAGATAGGCTTCGGTCGTGCCCGTCAAATTAGGCATCGGCTCGTTCTCGAAATGCGGTGACGGCAGCGGCGTGTCGGAGGGCGCTTCCTTGATTCGACCATGGAGCCAGCCTACCCAGCCCGGCGGCACCCTGGTCGGCTCGGCATCCCTGCTGAAGACCACCCAGCGCCGCTCGCGCTGTCCGGCCACCGGTCGCTTCGCACGATAATAGCGATTGCCATAGGCGTCCTCGCCGACCTGCTCGCCACTGAGCCAGGTCTTGAACAGCGTGAAGAAACTGTTAGTCCCCATGGCAGAAAAACCGTCCCTTCGATCGTGGCCGGCAGAAGGCCAACCCAAAACAAAAGCGCTCTCTCGAGCCCAGTTCACCCTGGTCAGATCCGAACAGAATCCGGAACCCAACTCCGACGCACTATGAGGTTCGGAAGGTCCCGGGTCCAGTTCGATTTTGTCGCGGCCTTCTTTTCCACGTCTTGTGGATAAGTTTTTCCAATGCGTTGCTGATTTGTTCCAAATCCACCTTCTCCATCTGCTGGAGATTGATCTCAATCATCAAATTTATCAATCGAAACGCATCTCCAGTAGGCTCAATATCCAGCAGATCAATTCGTGATTTTTTTCACCTGAATCGAAAGCGCTGGCGGCCGGCAAAGCCCTGGTTTTCCCCGGGAATTTCCACCGGCCCAGCAGAGAAACACTACATCTAGTGGGTGTTGCGTTTCAGAAGTGGCAGATATATGGTTAATCTCACTGAGAAGCCTTGCCGCCGCGAATGTCGAAATCCCGCAGCGTGGACACCGACAAGGCCATTAAGAACGCTAACTGCCTGCTGTGCTTGAAGGATCGGGAAACAAACGGACGGGATGCGGCCAGGCATCATCGGGATTTGACGCCGAATTTTGTGACTTAATCGTTGCCGTGTGGTCAGGAAGAGCCTAAAACTCAGTTGGGCTGATAAAGATTGAGCGTAACTGTGTTGATTCAACTGGACCTACGGCTTGCAGATAAATACGACGACCCGCATCGAGGCGGGCCGATCGTTCATGCCGGAATGGAGTCTGGTTGATGAGAATAGAGCGCGCTTTCACCACCTCCGGAACCTGCCCCTATGAGGGCATCGCGTTCCGGACCGCGATGAGCGAAATTCGTAATCCCGATGGTTCGGTGGTGTTCAAGCTGGACGATATCGACGTGCCCGCCGCCTGGTCCCAGGTGGCCGTCGATGTGCTCGCGCAGAAATATTTCCGCAAGGCAGGTGTGCCGGCCGTGCTGAAGACGGCTGCTGAGAAGGGCGTCCCGGCCTGGCTCAGGCCGAGAAAGCCGGACAGCAAGGAATTGAAGAAGCTGTCGGAAGAGGCGCGTTTCAGCGGCGAACGTTCAGCCAAACAGGTGTTCGATCGCCTCGCCGGCACCTGGACCTATTGGGGTTGGAAGGGCGGCTACTTCGACAGCGAGGAGGACGCGAAGGCGTTCTACGACGAGCACAGGCACATGCTCGCCACCCAGCGCTGCGCGCCGAACTCACCGCAGTGGTTCAATACCGGGCTTCATTGGGCCTATGGAATCGATGGTCCGGCCCAGGGTCATTACTTCGCCGATCCCAAGACCGGCGTCGTCCAGAAGTCCGACAGCGCCTATGAGCGTCCCCAGCCCCATGCCTGCTTCATTCAGAGCGTCGACGATGATCTGGTGAACGCCGGCGGCATCATGGATCTGTGGGTGCGCGAAGCCCGTCTCTTTAAATATGGTTCCGGAACCGGCTCCAATTTTTCGAGGCTGCGCGGTGCCAATGAGCCGCTTTCCGGCGGCGGCAAGTCGTCCGGCCTGATGAGCTTTCTTAAAATCGGCGACCGCGCCGCGGGCGCCATCAAATCAGGCGGCACGACAAGACGTGCTGCCAAGATGGTCACCGTCGATGTCGATCATCCTGACATCGAAGAGTTCGTGAACTGGAAGGTGGTCGAGGAGCAGAAGGTCGCAGCGCTGGTCTCCGGCTCCAAGCTGATGAACCGTCACCTGAACGACGTTCTCAACGCCTGCCATCGAGGCGGCCTGGACGGAGAGGCGCGTTTCGATCCCAAGGAAAACGCCGATCTAAAAAAAGCCGTCAAGGCGGCTCGCCTTGTGCTTCTCCCTGAAAACGCCATTCAGCAGACGATCCTGTTCGCGCGTCAGGGCTACACCCAGCTCGAGATCCCCACCTATACGACCGACTGGGACAGTGACGCTTATCTGACCGTGGCTGGCCAGAACTCCAACAACTCGATCCGAGTCAGCAATGATTTCCTGGAGCGGGTGAAAGACGGCGGCAGCTGGGATCTGACCGAGCGCACCGGCGGCAAGGTCTCGAAGACGCTGAAGGCGCGCGATCTCTGGGACCAGATTTCCAGGGCGGCCTGGGGAAGCGCCGACCCCGGTGTGCAATATGACACCACCATCAATGAGTGGCATACCTGCCCGGTCTCGGGACGGATCAATGCATCCAACCCCTGCTCGGAATATATGTTCCTCGATGACACCGCCTGCAATCTGGCGTCGCTCAACCTGATCACCTTCCTGAATCAGGATGGCTCGTTCGACACCGAGCGTTTCGCCCATGCTGCCCGCCTCTGGACCGTGGTCCTCGAGATCTCGGTGATGATGGCGCAGTACCCATCCGAGCGGATCGCCGAGCTCTCTTTTCGCTACCGTACGCTCGGCCTCGGCTACGCCAATCTCGGCGGCATGCTGATGGCGCGGGGCATCAGCTATGACAGCCCCGAAGGCAGGGCGATCGCGGGTGCGATTACGGCTCTAATGACCGGCGTCACCTACCAGGTGTCAGCTGAGATGGCGAAGGAACAGGGGCCGTTCCCGGGCTATGAACCGAACCGCGACGACATGCTCCGGGTGATCCGCAACCATCGGCGCGCCGCCTATGGCGAAAAGCGTGACTACGAGGCACTCTCCGTTCGGCCCGTCCCGCTGGATGGCGCCAATGTCGACTGGCGCGATCTTGTCGAGGCGGCCGAAGCGGCCTGGGACAGCGCTCTCGAACTTGGCGAAGCCCACGGTTTCCGGAACGCCCAGACCACGGTGATCGCACCAACCGGCACGATCGGCCTGGTAATGGATTGCGATACGACGGGCATCGAACCTGATTTCGCCCTAGTGAAATTCAAAAAGCTGGCCGGCGGCGGCTACTTCAAGATCATCAACCGGATGGTGCCGCGAGCGCTTTCGACTCTTGGCTATGCCCAGGATCAGATCGAGACGATCATCCGCTATGCGGTCGGCCGTGGTTCGCTGAAAGATGCGCCGGAGATCAATCACGAGACCCTGAAGGCCAAGGGCTTCACACCGGAGATTCTGGAGAGGCTGGAACAGCAGCTGCCGAGCGCCTTCGATATCAAATACGCCTTCAATCCCTATACGCTTGGCCAGGATTTCTGCCAGGACGTGCTTGGAATCGATGAAGCCAAGCTTGCCGACTTCGAACTGGACCTCCTGGCGGAGATCGGCTTTACCAAAACGCAATACGAGGCTGCCAATCTCTATTGCTGTGGTGCGATGACCATCGAGGGCGCACCTGGCCTGAAAGACGAGCATCTTCCAGTGTTTGACTGCGCCAATCCCTGCGGCCGGCTGGGCAAGCGCTTTCTGGCTACTTCCAGCCATATCCGCATGATGGCGTCCGCCCAGCCCTTCATATCAGGCGCGATCTCCAAGACCATCAACATGCCGGGCACGGCGACGGTCGAGGATTGCGGCGAAGCCTATGTCGAGGCCTGGCAGCTCGGCCTGAAGGCCATGGCGCTCTATCGGGACGGCTCGAAGCTCTCACAGCCGCTCTCCGCGATCGCGCTTGGTGATGATGTCGATGACGACGGCGACGAGGATGTGGTTGCCGAGGCACCGTCTGCCGCTCGCATCAAGGAGATTGCCGAGAAGGTCGCCAGAGCCGCGGTCGAACGACATCGCCTGCCGAACCGACGGAAAGGCTATACCCAAAAAGCCATCGTCGGCGGTCACAAGGTTTTTCTAAGAACCGGTGAATATCCCGACGGCAGTATCGGCGAGATCTTCATCGACATGCACAAAGAGGGAGCAGCTTTCCGTTCCCTCATGAACAGCTTCGCGATCGCCGTTTCGCTCGGCCTGCAATATGGCGTACCGCTCGAGGAGTTCGTCGAGGCGTTCGCCTATACCCGCTTCGAGCCATCGGGGCCGGTGCAGGGCAACGACACGGTCAAGATGGCAAGCTCGGTGCTCGACTACATCTTCCGCGAGCTTGCGATCTCCTATCTCGATCGCAATGACCTCGCCCATGTCGATCCGGCCAATCTGCATCCGGACAGCCTGAGCGACAGCGCAAAGGAACAGAAACTCAAGCGAGACGACGGGGATGCGATCGCACGGATCGCCAGCAGCGGTTTCGTGCGCGGCAAGCTTCGGCTCTTGCAGGGCGGCGGACGTGACGCTGACCAGGCAACAGCCGAGGCCTCCCCCCCACCCATTCACAGCCGGCCTGGATCTGACGGTACGTCCGTCGGCACCGCGCTGGCAGTGAGTGACTCGCCTGAAACGGCCGTTCTTGACGAGCGGCTGGCGCAGGCGAGATTGGCGCGGCTTAAAGGGTACGAAGGTGATCCCTGCCCTGGTTGCGCCAATTTCACTCTGGTGCGTAGCGGCACTTGTCTGAAATGCGACACCTGCGGCTCAACGACGGGCTGCTCGTAATGGCATTCGACGTGGCAAGGCTGCACTTCCCAACGTAGCAGAGACATAAACTACCTCCTCCCAAGCCTGCGGGCCCGGTATTTCGATGCCGGGCCCTTTTTTTGTCCACAACCCATTGAAATAAGGCCCTCTTTTGTTCTCTTGATGCAAACTCAACATCGCTTGATAAACGCTCCATCGTCTCATTTGCTGCAGCGCAGCAACTCAAGAGCGATGCAAATCAGCAACATTCGCATGGAAACCTTGCGCTGATGCCACAGGGCTGTGGTAATTTTGTCAGGGGGAATTACGCTACTTTGACGTGAATGACGGTTGGCGAAATCGCTTCGTTCTTGCCGCAGCCAGTCATTCCTCCGGCCGCTCGCAACGAGCCGAACATCAACGGGAGGCACGCCTGATCGAGACCGATGCCCGTCATGACGACGGTTCGGTGCTATCGATGATTTTGAAATGTTGGAGACAGTGACGGCCTGTGATGGGACGCACAGCCTCTTAACGTTTCGCTAAGCATGCTGTGGTAGTCTGGCGACAATGTGCTTGAGCCGTCTGTAGAATCGGTGCCGTCAACGAGATCGGATTATTCACTTCTCATTTCAGTCACCTCACATCGCCTTTGGTAACAGCAGATATCATGTACGCTCCTGACACCGCCCCCAGTGACCGCATCGACCCGTCGCCTGATGCCGTCCGGTCCGCCCCGGTAGACGGGATTGAGGCCGTCGAGATCTACAATCCCGGCGGACAAGCGCCGGTTCTGATCCTTTCCGATCATTCCGGCTGCGACATTCCGGCCTATCTGGATAATCTCGGCCTCCCCGAAAACGAACGCCGGCGACATATAGGCTGGGACATCGGGGCGACCGACATGACGCGCCGCCTGGCTGAGTTGCTCGATGCAACGGCGGTGCTCAACCATATCTCCCGCCTGGTGATCGACCCCAACCGCCAGCCCTACACGCCAACATCGATCCCCGCTCTCGCCGACGGCACATTCGTTCCCGGCAACCAGGACCTTTCGGCCGAAGAGCAGCAACGGCGGATCCGCCTCTCGTTCATTCCCTACCATCGGGCGATTTCCAAGGAGATCGCACGGTTACGCCGCCGGACCGGCATCCCCGTCATCATCGCCATGCACAGTTTCACGCCGGCGATGCAGCGGGAATGGCGCCCTTGGGAAGCCGGTGTCCTGTTCGGCGATGACGACCGCCTGGCGGGACCGGTTCTGGAGCGCCTGCGCGGGAACACCTCGCTTTGCATCGGCGCCAACCAGCCTTATTCAGGCAAGCATCCGGATAGCTATTCCCTGCAATTTCACGCCTTGCGCACGGGATTTCCGAACGTCGCTTTCGAGGTCCGTCAGGACCAGATCGCGACGAAATCCGATGCTGAAGCCTGGGCGGATCAGCTCGCTCAGGCCTTGCAACCGTCGCTTTCCGATCCCACACTCTATCGAGAATGGGGGAGCTGGAGGCAATTGGTCGATGTCGATTATGCCGCCGTCACTGACGATCGGGGTCGAAGAAGAGTACCTGCTGGTCGATCCTGAGAGTAGGAATCTCGTCGAATCACCGCCCGAAGGGTTTATGAAAGCCTGCAGGGACAGGTTGGGCGATGGTGTCGGCCATGAACTTCTGCAAGCTCAGATCGAAGTCGGGACGCCTGTCTGTCGGGACATCGACGAAGTCCGGTTCGAGCTCGGTAAGCTTCGCCTCGGTGTTGCCGAGATTGCACGTGATTTCGGCATGGCGATGATGGCGTCCTCGACCCATCCCTTCGCCCGCTGCAAGGATCAGAACCGGGTTCAGAACGAACGCTATGATGGACTGATCTCGGACCTTCGGGCTCTCGCCGACCGCATGCTGATCTGCGGCATGCATGTCCACGCCGCGATCGAGGACGAGGAACTCAGGATCGACCTGATGAACCAGGCGACCTATTTCCTGCCCCATCTCCTGGCGCTTTCCACGTCGTCACCATTTTGGGAGGGCGACAATACCGGGCTCAAGGCCTATCGTCCGACCTGCTTCGGCGACCTGCCGCGCACCGGCCTGCCCGAATATTTTTCGAGTGCCGCCGGCTGGCATGAGATGCTGGGCCAGCTTGCCCAGACCGGCCTGGTTCAGGACCCCAGCAAGATCTGGTGGGACCTCCGGCCGAGCAGCCGCTTTCCAACGCTTGAGATGCGCATCTGCGATATCTGCACGACGATTGAAGATACGATCACGATCGCAGCCCTCTATCAGGCCATTCTTGCGGCCTTGTATCGTTCGCGTTCCAAGAATCAGAGCTGGCGACGCTATCGATCGATCCTGATCGCGGAGAACAAGTCGCTCGCCCAGCGCTATGGCATCGATAGCACACTCGCCGATTTCGGAGCGTTGTCCTGCAAGCCGTTCGGCGAGCTGCTTGACGAAATCATCGAGCTGGTCCAGATCGAAGCAGCGCGCTATGGCTGTCTTGCCGAAGTCGAGCATGCCCGCACGATCCTGAAACGCGGGACCAGTGCCGACCGACAGCTTGACGTCTTCACGCGCGCACGC
Source organism: Geminicoccaceae bacterium (assembly GCA_051010395.1). Lineage (GTDB taxonomy): Bacteria > Pseudomonadota > Alphaproteobacteria > Geminicoccales > Geminicoccaceae > JANQPX01. The sequence goes on from JBPCVQ010000551.1 coordinate 10,139, forward strand.
GCAGGCGGCGCCGACGCTGAAGAGGCCTGCCGTCTGGTGGTGGATTGGTTGATCGACGAGACCGTCGCCGGTCTGGCACCCGCGGATGCATCCGCTTCTATGACCTGGAACGAACCCGAGGAAGAGCATGAGCGAAACCAAGTTGGATGATGTGAGCCGGACAGAGCTGGAAGCGGCCGCATTTCGTACCCTCGTCGATCACCTGCGCAAGCGGACTGATGTGCAGAACATCGATCTGATGAACCTCTCCGGCTTTTGCCGAAACTGCCTCTCCAAGTGGTATCGCGCCGCAGCCGAAGAGCGTGACCTCGACCTTTCCTACGAAGACGCCCGCGAGATCGTGTACGGCATGCCCTATGGTGAATGGAAAGCGGCCCATCAGACCGAGGCGACAGCCGAGCAGAAAGCAGGCTTTGTCCAAGCGCAGAAGGCGGCTGACCACTGATCGCTTCTCTGACGGTCGAATACCCCCTGACGGAACACCTGCCCCGATGCGCCCGATGGGGTCACGAGGCGGTTGGATTCCAATGCAAAAATCGTGTTCTGGTTAACTTTTGATAGCCAAGTATGCGCTGAACGCATTAAGTAACTGTTAACCAATATTTGATATCGATAGCTAATATGCGTCGACTTATAGATGTTCTCGAACAAAAACATGTCGGGAATATTTATGAGGACGCAAGGTCGACATCATCGCATTTCGAAAATTCTCGCTCGCGGGATCACGGCGGCGGCTGGTTTGGTGGTCCTCGCGGTCGGCGCTTTCGAGCTGCAGACCTCCTGGCTGCAATCGGAACTGTTCAGCAGCATCGGACGCGAGCTTACGTTCGATGTCGGTGAAGGGCGGCACCAACGCGCTTTTTGGCCGAAGTCCGGCCCGCATAACGAGCGGCTCGGCTATATCGATCTCGACGATTTCGGTGAACGTTTGGAGGCCCGTGGTTTCGATCTGACCCGCCAGGCCGGTCTGTCGCCGAGGCATTGGCAATTCGTCCAGGCGGGCGGTTACCCGATCTTCGAGGAGAAGAACCGCGCCGGACTGAAGCTCCTCGACCACCGGGGCGAGGTGATCGACGATGCGCGTTTTCCCGCACGCATTTATCCCGCTTTCGAGGCCATTCCCCCGCTCGTTCTGGAAACGCTGCTGTTCATCGAAAACCGCGAGCTGCTGGAGCCACTCGAGACGAGGCGTAACCCTGCCGTCGACTGGAGCCGTCTTGCGGCCCTGTTGCCGGGCCTCGCCAAACAGCTGATCGATCCCGGCAGCCGGGCGGCAGGCGGCAGTACGCTTGCTACCCAAATCGAAAAATTTCGGCATTCGCCCGGCGGTCAGACTCATGGGGCCAGGGAAAAGCTTCGCCAGATCGTTTCCGCGAGTTTTCGCGCCTATCAAAATGGTGCTGATACGACGGGTCATCGCCGACAGGTGGCGCTGGACTACATCAATGGCACGCCGCTTAGCGCCAGACGTGGTTTCGGCGAAGTCAACGGCATCGGCGATGGCCTGCATGTCTGGTTCGGCGCCGATTTCGGCGAGGTTAACGATCTGCTCACGCGCGATGTGCGTAATGTCTTCGACCTCTTTCGAAAAGCGGGCGCTTACAAACAGGTCCTCGCTCTCCTGATCGCTCAGCGGCGACCGTCCCATTATCTCATTGCCGGTCGGAAGGAACTCCAGGCTCTCGCTGATCGGCATCTTCGCCTGCTGATGCGGGAAGGCGTGATCGAACAGGCGCTTGGCGAAGCAGCCCTCGGCATTGATCTACGCTTTCTCGACGAACTTCCCGAGGCGAATGCCGCCTCACATCAGGAGCGCAAGGCCGCAACCGCGATCCGCACCGAGCTTATGTCCATGCTAGGCGTATCCGACCTCTACGGACTGGACCGGCTGGATCTGACACTGGAGAGCAGCATCGATGTCGACGCTCAGCGCCGGGTGACCGATCTCCTGCAGAGCCTCGATGACCCGGATGTCGTTCGCAGACTGGGGCTTTATGGCAAGCGATTGCTGCAGCCTGACACGGACAATGACCCACTGACGATCAGCCTCACGGTCTATGAGCGCGGCGAGGATGCGAACCATCTTCGTGTGCAGGCGGACAATCTCGACCAGCCCTTCGACATCAACAGCGGTGCCAAGCTCGATCTCGGCTCGACCGCAAAGCTAAGAACGTTGATTACCTATCTTGAGATCATCACCGAAATCCATGCTGGTTTCGCTACTAAGGGGTTCGAGGAACTTCGCGATGCCGCTCGCAACGGACCGGACGCCCTCACGCGCTGGGTCGCAGCCACCTTGCGGGCAAGTTCAGATCGATCCCTGCCTGCCCTTCTCAATGCCGCCATGGCAAAGCGCTACTCGGCCAGCAACAAGCAACGATTTCGCACCGGTGGCGGGCTGCATCAC
>JBPCVQ010000552.1:0-21307 GCA_051010395.1 Geminicoccaceae bacterium
CGAGTTGGTCGGTATAACCGAACTTGCGCATTTCCGGCATGGCGACTTTGGACATGGTGGCGGCTGTGGCAAGCGACGAGCCGCAGATCGCGGAAAAGCCGCCGCAGGCGACGATGGTCGCCATGGAAAGGCCACCTTTCCTGTGGCCGAGAAAAGCGTTGGAGGCGCGGTAGAGGTCGCTTGCAAGGCCGGCACGGCTGACCAGCATGCCCATCAGGATGAAAAGCGGAATGACCGAGAGACTTTCAGTCTGGAGCGTGTCGAGGACTGTGCCGGCGGCGGGAGAAAGGGAGGCCTTCCAATTCCAGTTATTGAGGGCAGCGAAGCCGACAGCGCCCACCGCTCCCATGGCAAAGGCGATCGGCAGGCGAAGAAAGGCGAGGATTAGGACGACGGCGAAGCCGAGGAGTGAGATGATCATGGCCAGGCTTAGAGGATCGTCGGACGATCGGCCGGTCGACAGTCCGGTCGGCGGATGTAATGGATGTCGATGAACAGCTTCGCCACCAAGGCTAGGCAGGCAATCCCAATCATGCCGGCCACGAAATAGGCAATCGGATGAAGCGGTAGATGGAGGAAGTCGCTGACATAGCCACGGTTCTGTAAGCGGTCGGCGCGGAACACGAGCCAATAGCTGAGAACGCCCAGCGCCAGCGCTGCGAGCGCATCGGTCACCAGGTCACGAATAGCGGCGCCGCGTCTGGAAAACCGACTATCAAACAGATCGACACTGATATGGCCACCTGCGGCACTGATCACCGGCAAGGTCGAGGCGATCAACCCTGCCATCATGAAGCGGGTGAGTTCGGTCTTGCCGTTGATGGGCGCATTCAGGAGATAACGCCCGATTACATCGGCGCAGGTGAGAATCAGCATGGCAAAAAGTATCACCGCAGAAATCGCAAGGAGGAGACGGGACAGGTTTTGCCCCATCCTCTCCAAACGTTCGCACCACGTTCCCGCGGCGCCTGCTCTGCTCAAGGGATTACTTACTTGCCGTAGGTGCTCATCGTCTCCTGGATGAGGGCGACGGCACCTTCGGCATCGACGCCGGTCGCCGCTACCTCGTCGATCACCTTGCCCTGGATCTCGGTGGCGATCTCGGCGAAAGCCGCCTGATCATCAGCGGAGAATTCGCCCATCGAGACCCCCATCTCCTTAGCATTGTCGATGCCGGCGATGTCGGCATCGGCCCAGGCTTTGCCGGCCATAGCCGAGAATGCCTCGCCGGTGGTCGAAAGCACGGCCTCACGATCCTCGTCCGACAGGCGCGCGAGCGCATCTTCGCTCATGATGATCGCGAAGGACCCCCGGTAGAGACCGCCTGGCATGGTGATAGTGTTCGGGGCGACTTCGAAGAGACGAAGGCTCTTGTTGGTCTCCATCGGCATCCAGACACCGTCGGCCACACCGCCGGAAAGGGTTTCGTAGACCTTGGGGGCGGGCACCTGCACACCGACAGCACCCAGCGCCGTGCCGACATCGGCGGAAACACCGCCGCCGATCCGGATCTTCTTGCCGTTCAATTCGGCGAGCGAGGTGATCGGGTCACGCATATGCACCTGACCAGGTCCATGGGTCATGAGGGCAACGACGCGCACACCATCATGCTCACCTGCCTCCTTCAGAAACTGGTCATAGGCACGCCAATGAGCGACGGATGCTGCCTCAGCGTCGCCCTCATAGCCCGGCAGCTCAATCAGCTTGGTGGTGACGAAGCGCCCGGGGTTGTAACCGTGGAAGATCCACGAAACATCCGCCGAGCCGTCCTCGATAAGATCGATTTGGCCGGGTGGCGGGGCGAGGCCGAACTCGATCTTGCCAGTCACTCGACCATCGGTCGCAGCTTCGATCCGCTTGATCCATTCCGGGAAGATAACGGTATTGACCGCGTGTGGCGGAATCCAACTGGAGATAGTCAGCGTTTCCTGGGCATTAGCCTGGATTGAAAGCGAGAGGGCTGCAGCCGATGCCAACACCAGCGCGCCGAATTGCCTTTTGAAACTCATAAACACACTCCTTGCCTCACCAATCGGCTCCGAAGCGAGCCGCATTATTGTTTCGGCGAGAAACCGATACGCCTAGAACCCGCACCCAGCCCCTCAATCAAGCCGACGAAGAGCCGACGAAGAGCCGACGAAGAGCCGACGCCGATATTGCGGAAAAGCCTAGCCGATCTCGATTTGGATTTCACCCTTGGTTCGTGATCAATGGCGAAAGGATCAATTCGATCATCGTCCACAGAGGCCAACAAAGTAAATGGCATAAGTAAGGCGGCAAGTATCGGCGACATTCCCTTTAGACGACATGCGAGCCTGATAATCGGCCATGGCGGGGACAGGGTCACCCAGAGAGGGACGGGCTTCTCCCTCGAAAGTCTGCGCCAGTAATACCAGTTTCTGCAGGCGGCCGAGCTGCCAAGACGGCCCGACGCCATGCAGACGTCGGGGCGTGATGCATCCTCTCGGCGGACATCAGCCTCTTTCATCAACGAACCCTGATCGGCCATCCGGACGGAAAGTGGCTATGATCGCCATCCGGTGAAATGACACATGTTTCAATATCGGCAGACCCAACACCAGAAGAACGTCGATCAACGAAACCGCTCCCCAGTTCGTTGCGTTTGCACGGGCGACTTATCAATTCTAGACTGGATGACCGTCGCACCATGTTGCGAGGTCGATCTTCTCACTGGCCAGACAGTCGTCTCCCCAAATCCGGTTGTTCTCGGGGCGTTCTATCAAACCTCAAATAGCGAACAAAGGAAAAATACGAGCTAAATTCGATAAATCTGCAAGCAGGCACCTCCCGACGTGCCAGGCAAACCCTTGCCTAAACACACCACCTCGGTCTCAATGGTCAGGTGACTGAATGGGGAGTTGCCATGGCGGGCGACCGGCGACCGAAGAGCTTCTATATCCTGGCGGCCGTGTTCGCGCTGTTCGTGTTGTTCCTCTACGGACCGATCATGACCATCGTTGTCCTCTCGTTTCAGGGACCGAATGGCGGGCTGGTCTTCCCGATGAACGGCATCTCCCTCTATTGGTTTCGAGATCTTTTCCAGCCGCAATCGATCGGTGATATCTGGGGCTCCTTCGGTCGGTCGTTCAAGCTGGGCCTGATCGTCCTGGTGCTGACGGTGGTCCTCTCATTTCTGGCTGGCCTTGCATTTCGTCACCGGTTCAAGGGCTCGACCCTGCTCTTCTATATCGTGGTCGCCAGCTTGATCATGCCGTCGGTGGTGGTCAGCCTCGGTATCGGCTCGCTATTCGAGCTGGCTGGCTGGGAGCGGAACTGGTGGTCCTCGGCACTCGGAGCGCATCTCACCTGGACATTGCCGTTTGGCCTTCTGATCATGTTCGCGGTCTTCAACCGCTTCAATCCCGCCTACGAGGAGGCCGCTCGCGATCTCGGGGCCTCGAATTACCAGACGATCCGCCATGTGGTCCTGCCGATCGTCGCCCCGTCCTTGATCGGTGTTGCACTTTTTGGCTTTACGTTGAGCTATGACGAACTCGCTCGCACCTCACAGTCCGTCGGTGCGTTGAATACGCTCCCGCTCGAGCTGCAGGCGATGCAGACCAATGCCACCACGCCGGTCATCTACGCCCTGGGCACACTGACCACAGGCCTTTCGATCCTGGTGATCGCCACCTGCCTGATCACAGCGCTCGTTCTGCAGCGCCGCCGAGCCCGCCTCGGCTCAGACGCCGGTAAGGGAGTGTAACCCCTGAATTGAAGGCGCCAGCCAAAGGTTCAGCGAAGAGGCCAGAACCGTCTAATGCGAGGCCAAGCGTTAAAATTCCGCACCTTCCAGAAGATAGCCCAGGTAGTTGACGGCATAGATCAACAAAAACGCGAGCTGGAAACGGTTGGCGGGATTGGCCCGTCGGTGCAGACTGGCAAGCAGGCTGGAGAGGAGCAGACATCGATACGCCTTGCGACATGATGAGAGCTCGATGCCCCAGCAAACCAGAAGCTTCGGAAGGGCTCCCAAAGTCGGGCTTTCGCGAGGAGCTCCCCCGCCAATCCAAGGACACGCCCGATGAGAATCCTGATCGTCAACCCGAACACCACCCTCTCGATGACCGAGAAGATCGGTGAGGCAGCGCGCTCGGTCGCGGCCAGCGGCACCGAGACCCTGGCGGTCAGTCCTGACAAGGGTCCGGTCTCGATCGAGGGCCACTATGACGAGGCCTATTGTGTGCCCGGGGTCGTGGAACGGGTGATGGCCGGATCGGCGGAAGGCTATCAAGGCTTCGTGCTTGCGTGTTTTGATGATCCGGGCCTGCACTCCTGCCGAACCGCGGTGGCCGAACCGGTGGTCGGCATCTGCGAGGCGGCGATGCACATGGCCACCATGATCGCATCGAGCTTTTCCGTGGTCAGTACGCTCGAAAGATCGATCCCCGTGATCGAGGAACTTGGCCATCGCTATGGCATGGAACGGCGTCTCAAGCGGGTGTGGGCTGCTGACATTCCCGTGCTTGCGCTCGAGGAAGAGGGTTCGGATGCGGCGGAGAAGGTTCGTGCCGCCGTCTTGCGCGCGATCAAAGAGGATAATTCGGAGGCCGTCATTCTCGGCTGCGCGGGCATGGCCGATCTTACCGCCTGGCTCACGAAAGAAACCGGTGTGCCAGTCCTTGATGGTGTCGCTTGCGCCGTGAAGATGGTCGAGGGCCTGATCGGCCTTGACCTCAACACCAGCAAGGCCTGCGGCTATGCCTGGCCACGCCCCAAGACCTACACTGGCGATTTTTCGCGGTTTGCACCAACCACGCAATGTTAGGCTGCAGGCATGAGCCGATGGCGGCTATCGTCTTCGAAGACCTGCAGCGATCGTCCGCCTTCGGCCGTCTGGATCGCCGTCGGAAAAAATCATCTCGCAAAGCGCCTGGCTATTCGCACCCATGAGCGGGACCGGCTGCGGGTTCGATAAGGAACAGATCAGATTCGTGTTCGACAATCATCGGATCATCGATCTGCCGTTGAAAACCCAGGGCGAGTGAAGCGACGTCAACCGGTTCCAAGCCACCTCTGATCAAGGATACCGAAAAGATTGCGCCCCAAAGCGCCACGCCGACACAAAGGCTAAGTGCAAAATAGGCCAAGAATACAGTCGGCCTCGCCCCGCGATCGCGAGCCTCGAAGCTCTCCAACTGCTGATAACTCATATGCGATGCGCCCTTATCGATAACTGGTCTTCAGAGCGAGCATCGCTCATGCGCGTGAAAATCAGATGAAAGTATGGAGCCATATAAGCTTCACATGTTAGTTTTTGATTAACCACCGGGGGGCCAGTACCGGAGCGAACCCGGCGGATTGCAGGACAGAAGCCGCCATGCATCATCGTGTGAGCTTCTGATGCTTAAGTCCGTTCGTAGATGACGAAGTCGAAGGCCGGTTGGGCGCTCTTGGCTGGATGGTGCTCCCGCCAGACCGCTTCCCATTCAGCGACCGCACGGAAGTCAGGAAAGTAGGCATCGCCTTCGGGTGCCAGGTCGATTTCAGTCAGATAGAGACGATCGGCCAGCTCTATCGTCTGCTCATATATCTCAGCACCTCCAGCAATCATGATCTCCTCGGCGCCGATCTCCAAAGCCACGCTCCTTGCCGCCGAGAGAGCCTGCTTCATATCGGCCGCCAAGGTTACGCCCTCTAGAGCAAAACCGACGTCTCGCGTCACGACGATGTTCGGACGACCAGGAAGCGGCTTGCCGATGGACTGAAACGTCTTTCGCCCCATGACCACCGGCTTGCCCAACGTCCTGGACTTGAAGAATTTCAAATCTACCGGAATGTGCCAGGGCATGGCGTTGTCGACGCCGATCACACGATTGCGCCCGAGAGCAGCGATAATCGACAATCTCACCTCGTGACCCTCCAAGGGCACTCCGTGGCCGAAACGAACCACCAGGTCATTTGTTTTGCATCATATGGGAATTAAATGATGTGATCATACCGTGAGGTTTCTTTTGACAATCGCCGACCGTGGGAGAGTGACGCCGTGAATCAGCCCGTCCGCAGCTTGACCAGTACCCATTGGGGCAACTTCGTCGTCGAGACACGTGACGGGAGAGTTTCTGCTGTCCAGCCAGCCGGGATTGACAGCGACCCATCACCAATCGGCCAGTCCCTCATTTCATCGCAGGATCGCGGCTGCCGCATCCCGCGCCCCTGCATTCGCCGGGGCTATCTCGACAAGCCGGGACAAAGCGACGGCGCGAAACGCGGGATCGATCCGTTCGTTGCCGTGCCCTGGGATGAAGCCCTGGACATCGCGTCGGAGGCGCTGAAGCATGTAGCAGCCGAACATGGCAACCAGTCCATCTTTGGCGGTTCCTATGGCTGGGCGAGTGCGGGACGCTTTCATCATGCACAAAGCCAGCTGCACCGGTTTCTCAATCATCTCGGCGGCTATACCTACTCGGTGCAGTCCTATTCCACCGGGACCGCCCAGGTGATTATCCCGCATGTCTTAGGCGTACCGTCGATCCCGCTGATGGCCGAGGCGCCGACCCTGGATGACGTGGCTGAGCATACCCGTCTGGTGGTCAGCTTCGGCGGCATCAGCATGAAGAACATGCAGATCAACCAAGGGGGCATCGGCGACCATTCAGCGCGAGACCAACTCCAGCGCTGCCACGATGCCGGCGTCGACTTCATCTGTATCAGCCCGGTGGCGGACGATATCGGAAATTTTTTAGAGGCGGACTGGTGGCCGGTGCGACCGAACGCCGACGTCGCGCTAATGCTCGGCCTCGCGTACACGCTGCACACTGAAAACCTCCACGACGAGGCATTTTTGAAGTCGCACTGCGTGGGCTACGAACAATTCTTGCCCTATCTGCTAGGCAAGAGCGACGGCGTGGCCAAGGACGCCGATTGGGCCTCAGCACTCTGCGACATCGATGCCGATCGTATCCAGCAGCTTGCCCGGCGCATGGCTGGTGAACCCTGCCTTCTCTCCATCAGCTGGTCCCTGCAACGAACGGAAAATGGCGATCAGCCCTATTGGATGCTTGCGGTGCTGTCAGCCATGCTCGGCAATCTCGGTCTGCCTGGACAGGGTGTCGGCTACGGGTATGGCTGCCTGCATAATTTCGGCTTTGCCGGCCGACGCGTACTCCCCTTCAAGATCGGCGCCCTGCCCCAAGGCGAGAACGCGATTCCGACCTTCATTCCGGTGGCGCGCATCGCCGACATGCTGCTCAATCCAGGCGGCAGCTTTCCCTTTAACGGTGAGGCCCTGACCTATCCCGACATCAGGCTTGTCTATTGGGCGGGCGGCAATCCCTACCATCATCACCAGGACCTGAACAAACTGCGTGAAGCCTGGGCAAAGCCCGAAACCATCATCGTCAACGACCCATTCTGGACGGCTACCGCACGCCATGCGGATATCGTCTTTCCGACGACGACGGCGTTAGAGCGCGAAGATTTTTCCTGGGGAACCTCGGAACTATCCGCGACCCCGATGCACCAGGCGTTATCGCCCTTTGAGCAGGCAAGAGACGATTATGCGATCTTCACCGGCCTGGCCGGGCGTCTCGGCTTCGAGGACCGTTTTACCGAGGGCCGCACGCCGCGCGCGTGGATCGAGCATCTTTGGAAGATCACCCTGCAGCGCGCCGCCGAGGCCGAAATCGATCTCCCGGATTTCGAGGCTTTTTGGAACGGCGGCGTGCTACACCTTGACCACAGCAAGATCCCCGAGCGCGCCTTCACTCTGGAGCGGTTTCGCACCGACCCCGAGAAGGCACCGCTCGGGACGCCATCCGGCAAGGTCGAAATTTTCTCCGAAACGCTGTCGTCCTACGACCTCGATGACTGCGGCGGCCATCCGATGTGGTTCGAGAAGCAGGAGTTCATCGGCAGCGAACGATCGGCGGCGTTTCCTTTGGCGCTCAACTCCAACCAGCCGGTCACCCGCCTGCACAGTCAATATGACTTCGGCGAGACCAGCCGTGCCGGCAAAATCGACGGCCGCGAGCCTGTGCGCATCAACCCGATCGATGCGGAGACGAGAGGCATCAAGGAGGGCGACGTGGTGCGCGTCTTCAATGACCGGGGCGCCACACTGGCATCGGCCACGGTCACCGACAGGGTCAGACAAGGCGTGGTCGTGCTCCCGACGGGTGCCTGGTACGACCCAGAAAACCCCGCCGAACCCGAAAGCCTCGATGTCCATGGCAATCCCAACGTCCTCACCCGTGACGTCGGCACTTCGACCCTGGCCCAGGGCACAAGCGCCCATAGCTGCCTGGTCGAGATGGAACGCTACGACCAGTCTCTACCCGACGTGAAGGTCTTCCGTCAGCCGGAGGTGGCGGAGCGCTGAGCGAGAACGCCGATCAGTCCAACTCGGTGTTGCCAATCGTTTGCGCAATGCTGATCAGCGTACGGATTAGCCTCGAATCGCGGCGCTCCCTCAGATAGGCAATGTGATAGTTGGTCGTGATCTCGACATCCGAGATCTTGACCATCCGCAGACGGGGATGGGGGACAAACTCGAAGTCGGCGACCACCCCTATTCCCATGCCCTGCTCTACAGCCTTCCAAACGGCCTCACGGCTGCCGATCTCGACGACCGGATTGATGGTCACTCCACCCGCATTCAACGTGGTCTCGAAGGCAAGGCGCGTGGTGGACCCTTTCTCACGCAGGACGAATTTTTCGCCGCCGAGGTCCTTCAGCCGCACGGAGTCGCGTCCAAACCAAGGGTGATCAGCATGGACGAAGACGACGACGCGATGGCGGCTGAACGGTATCATCTCAACCCTGCCATCGTCCTCGAAATGGGCGATCATCGCGACATCGGAGGTGAGGTCGAAGAGATGCTGCAACGTCTGCTGAGAATTGCCGAGCTGCACGGAAACATTGATGCCCGGATGTCGAGCTTTTAGAGCGACCAGAACATCCGTCGCGTGAAACGGCCCGACTGCTGCCAGCCTCAAATGACCGATTTGATGGCTGCCATGGGCTTGAAGGCACTCCTTGGCCTCGGTTTCCAGCTGTATGACACGCTTGGTGATCGCAAAGAGCTCCTCACCGACAGGTGTCAAAACGACATTGCGGCCGGAGCGGATGAACAGCTCTACGCCATACTGCGCCTCCAGGGCTCTGACCTGGGTCGTGATGGTCGGTTGGCTTATATGCAGCGCCTTTGCAGCAGCGGTAAAACCGCCCAGAAGCGCGGAGGCGTGGAAGGAGCGCAGTTGCGTGTGATTCATAGGTTTTATCCGCAAAATCAATATAAATTATATATTGGATATATGCATTGAACGTCCATACCCTGGAGAAAATGAGCATCAGGGGGCGCCTGTGTGGCGATATCGTAATCCCGTCCATATCGAGTTCGGTGTCGGCAGCTTCGACACGCTGTTCAACCATATCAGCGATCGTCGTTATGGCCTGGTGACTTATGCCGAGCCGTTTTTCGACGATCTTTCAGCCAAGCTCGCGGCAAAGGCGGGAACGCCCGTCGTCACCATCAACGATGTCGAGGCCAATCCGGACTACGCGTTACTCACACGGCAGACAGAACGTTGTGCTGAAGCGGAAAATCCCGACGTCTGGATTGCGCTTGGCGGCGGCTCGGTCATCGATTCGACCAAGGTGTTCGCAGCCGCAGATGGCGATTTTGCCAATGTCGCTGGTTATCTCGAAACCGGGAAAGGCGAGGACAAGCTCTCCGCCACGCCGATCATCGCAGTGCCGACCACAGCCGGCACCGGCTCCGAAGTCACGTCATGGGCAACAGTGTGGAAGAAGGAAACCAGCCGGAAATACTCCCTCGCCCGCACCGATCTCTATCCTGAACTGGCCTTGATCGATCCAGCGCTGATGCTGGGAAAATCGCGGGAACTGACGATCAGCACCGGGCTTGATGCGCTGTCGCATGCGCTCGAAAGCATTTGGAACGTCAACGCCAACCCTGTTTCGGCCAATCATGCCGTATTGGCGGCAAGAGACGTCATGGACGCGCTGCCAAAGCTTGCGGAAGATCTCGGCAATATCGACTTGCGCAGTCGCATGGCACGCGCGTCGTTGATGGCCGGTCTCGCTTTCTCGAACACCAAGACCGCCATCGCTCACTCCCTCTCCTACCCGATCACGTTGCAGCACGACGTGCCGCATGGAATCGCCTGCTCATTTTCCCTCCCCATCATCATCAAGAGCGTCATCGGCAGCGGCGGGATTTGCGAAGATGCGCTCCGAAGGATCTTCGACGGTGATGTGCATGGCGCTGTCGGCAAAGTGTCACGGATGTTGAATAAACTCGGGATATCCACCCTTCCCGTCGATCACGGCGTCGCAAAAACGGAGTGGTCAGCGCTGGTGGATGATGCTTTTGATGGTGAGCGGGGCAGGAACTTCATTGGTGAGAGGAACGCATTTCTCGAAGCAGCAGCAGCCCTCGGAGCCGACAGCTCATAGCTGCGGTTACGGATATCGGCACAACTCTCTCTTAAAAAAGGAAGAGATCAATGCAAGAAAAGTCAGGGATCAAGATGCTCAAGTCAGCGATGAGCGGGACATGTGCGCTGGCGCTGCTCATGGTGGCGACAACATCGTCATGGGCGGAAGAATGCGAAAATCCAGACCAGCTTACCTTTGCGATGATTCCGACAGAAGAAACCGTTGCCGAGCTGGAGCTCTACAAACCCGTCACGGATCGCCTGAAAGAGCTGACCGGCAAGGAGATCGAGTTCTTTATGCCGACCTCCTATGCCTCGGTCGTGGAGGGCATGCTCAGCCAGTTCGTCGATGTCGCGGTCCTCGGCCCCTATGCTTATGTCATCGCCAAGGACAAAGACGACACGATCGACGTGTTTGCGACCTATGCGAAACGCCCGGGCCACCTGCAAGAGGAAGGTCCCGGTTACAAGGCGGCCCTCGTCACCAAGAAAGGTTCGGGTTTTACCACCATCGATTCGCTGCAAGGCAAGGTTTTAGGCCTGGTGGATCCGGGCAGCACGTCCGGCAATCTGGTTCCGCGGGTAGTCTTCTCCGAAGAAGTCGATGGTGATCTCGACGCCTATTTCGAGAAGGTCGTCTATACCGGCAGCCACGAACTCTCCACCATTGCCGTGGCGGAAGGCAGGGTCGATGCGGCCTTTGTCGCGACGCACCGCTTCGACAATGTCGTCGACAAAGGCGATGTTAATCTGGAGGACTTCAACGTCCTCTGGTCGTCGCCTGCTATCCCGCAGGACCCCTTCGTCTACCGCACGACGCTTTGTGACGAGTTGAAAGACAACATCAAAGCGACCTTTCTCGGTCTTTCCGGTGACAATCCGGGCGAGAAGAATTTCCTCGACAACGTGAAGTCGAACCGGTTCGTCGAGATGACGTCGGCCGACTATGATGTGATCAGGGCGCTTAAGAAAGCGAAGGATGAGGCCGAAAAGTAAGAACAGCGGCTGGTAGGACAGGGGTGACGATGCCCTCACCTCTGTCCTTGCCTGTTTCCAGGTCCTGATTTCAGGGAGCAAGGATCACGCCATGGCGATTCTTCATGTCGAGGATCTATGTGTCCGCTACAGCGCGTCCGGGCCGGAAATCCTGAAAGGCGTCAGCTTCGATGTCGAAGCCGATGATTTCTTTGCGATCATCGGCCCGAGCGGCGCTGGAAAATCGACGCTCATCCGCTGTATCAACCGGCTGGTCGAACCGACGTCGGGGGCAATTACTTTCCACGGCGACAACATCCTGAAGCTCGGCTCCAGGCAGCTTCGCCATGTGCGCCGCGACATCGGCATGATCTTCCAGGAGTTCAACCTGGTGAACCGCATGTCGGTGATGGACAATGTCCTGTCGGGCCGCCTCGGCTATGTCGGCAGTTTCAGGGCGTTGTTCCGTTTGTTCGGCAATGAGGATATTTCGAGAGCTCTGTCCATTCTCGATCGTGTCGGCTTGAGCGACCACATCGACAAACGGGCGGACGAACTGTCCGGCGGTCAGCGGCAAAGGGTCGGCATCGCCCGCGCCTTGATGCAGGACCCGAAACTCTTGCTGCTCGACGAGCCGACCTCGGCACTCGACCCGAAGATTTCCCGCGAGGTCATGGCGCTGATCATGAAGATTGCCAAAGAGTTCAATGTGCCGGTCCTCTGCAACATCCACGATGTGCAGCTCGCCATGGAGTTCTGCAACAAGATCATCGGCCTGCAGGACGGCATCAAGATGTTCGACGGCCCGACCTCGGAGATGGACCAGGCCCGCCTGAACGAAATCTATGCGCAGGAAGTGCTCTGATGAGTGTCGCTGCCCAGAGCGATCCGCGCCTGGCCGAGATTCTGAGCGCCCGATCTAAGGCACGGGTCCATCGATCCATGATCTACGGGCTGGTCCTCCTGCTGGTGCTCTGGAGCTTGAAGACGACGGTCGTCGACGACACCGATTGGGAGCGGCTCGGTTCGCTCTCGGATATCCTGGGCTCCATCGGCGAGTTCCTGCATGTCGACTGGAGCCTGCTGCTCAATCTCTGGCAGCCGGCCCTCGAGACGATCATGGTGGCGACACTCGGCACGCTTCTAGGCGTGATCACCTGCATCCCTGCAATCTGGTTCGGCGCCCTCAACATCTCACCCTTCCCGCCGATCACCTATCCGATCGCCAGGCTGATGATGACGCTCAGCCGATCCATCCATGAAATTGTCTGGGCGCTGTTCTTTGTCGCCGCGGTCGGGCTTGGAGCGCTTGCAGGCGTTCTCGCGATCGCCGTGCGCTCGATCGGCTTCATCGCGAAAATGTCGGCGGAAGCCATCGAGGATCTCGACCCAAGACCGGTCGAAGCCATCCGGGCGGTCGGCGGCAACGAGTTCCAGGTTTTTATCTACGCGATCCTCCCCCAGATCCTGCCGACCATGATCAGCGTCATCGTGTTCGAGTGGGAGATCAACATCCGGCGCTCCTCGGTTCTCGGTCTTGTCGGCGCCGGCGGCCTGGGTCTGGTGTTCTTCCGCCAGCTCAACACGTTCAACCACCCCGGCGTCACGGCCGTCATCGTCGCGATCCTGGCGCTCATCCTCTTCGGTGAGTTGGTGTCCTACTATGTGCGCAAGGCGGTCATCTGATGACCACAGCAATCCCAGCCGCATCTGAAAATCCAACCAAGACCAGGGAATGGCGCCGATGGCGTTTTCCGGGGTCGCTCTATCGTTATGGCGGGCTGCTGGCCGCGCTGGTCTTCATCACCTTTTCGATCAGCTATCTCAACATTCCACTTGATCGCTTCTTCAACATGTTCGGCCGCGTCGGCGCCCTTATAACCGACCGCTACTACCCACCTGATGTCGGCTACATCATGGATCTTGGCTATCTGTCATCGGTTGTCGATACGATACAGATGGCCTATCTCGGTGCGCTGTTCGGGATGATCATAGCGATACCACTCGGCTGGTTCGGTTCCTACAACATGACGCCATCCCGGCGTTTCGTGTATCCGGTCGCCCGCTTTCTCACCATCGGCGCGCGCGCTGTGCATGAAACGATCTGGGCGATCCTGTTCGTCACCATTCTCGGCTTCGGCATGCTGGCGGGCATTCTCGCGCTCACCATGTTCTGCATCGGCTTTGCCGGCAAGCTGTTCGCCGAGGAAATCGAATCGATCGACATGGGCCCGGTCGAAGCGATCCGAGCAACCGGCGCCAGCGAGCTGGCCGTCATGGTCTACGGCGTCTTCCCGCAGGTCCGCGTCGCCTTCACCGGCATCGGCATCTACACCTGGGACGTCGCCTTCCGCGCCGCCACTGTGGTCGGCTTCTTCGGCGCGGGCGGCATGGGATGGTATCTGAAACGCAACGTGCTGCAGATCGAAACCGAACGCGTCGCCGCCATCCTGCTGTCGATTATCGTTCTGGTCCTGATTTCAGAAGCTGTCTCGGCCTGGGCGCGCATGCGGGTCGCGAAGATCAAGTAAGCCCCCCTAAACAGGTTTTCTTTCTCGCTCCGCAAAGGCGGGAAGAAAAGTAAGGGGCGGCACAGCCAGTAAAGCAACGACCGCCATCGCAAGGATGGCGACGTTGATCCCGTACTGATCACCGACAAGTCCGAAGATCCAAGGCCCAAGGGCTGCGGCAAAGCTTGTCGATGAGTACATGATGGCGTAGCCGCGCGCCATGCGTTGGGGGTGGATGAGGTCAGGGATCAGGCCGTAGGTGATGGATGTCGAACCCTGAGCAACGACGCCGAGCGGCAGTAGAAGGGCGAACGCCAACCAAGCGGGCGCAATGATAACGGCGATCAGACCGAAAGCCGTCAGCAGTTGAACCAGCGCGAAGGCCGGACGTACGCCGAGGCGCTCAGCGAGGAAGCCGCAGCCGGCCTTGCCGAAGATTCCGCCAGTCAGGAGGACCACCGTCGCCATGGTCGCGATATAGAGTGGAAGGCCCTTCTCGATCATCAGGAAGGCGACGAAAACCAGAACGCCAGCCTGGACCACGTTGTCGAGAGAAATGATCACCAGCAGTGTGCCGAAGGAGCGCCAACTCAGTACGCCCCAACCCTCGCGGCGCGCGGCGCCGGGCGTTGATTTGGCTTTGAGATGGCGGGCGACGATCGCGACGATTGCAGCTGCCAAAAGTGTCAGGAGTCCAAAAAAAATCGAGATTTCCTGCCAGGCGAAGCCAGCGCCGATCGCGAGGCTGAACAGACCGGAAAATGCGAGCTTCCCGACATCGCCCGAAGAGTTGTAGAGCCCGAGCGCGCCACGACGCCCCCCCTCGGCATAGGCGGTGCTGACCAGGGCGGACGACGGCGAATGCTGAAACGCCGTGCCTGCACCGACGATCAGGAGACAAGCCATAACAAGCGTTGGATCGGGAGCCATTCCTACCGACGCGTAGCCGATGCCTGAAAGGATCAGGCCGAAGATCAGCGTTCTCCCTTCGCCGATCCTTTCGGAAAGAACGCCAGAGTAGATCTCGAGAACCGCCTGCGCCAAGCTCTTCAGCCCCTTCATCAGGCCTACCTGCGAATAGGTGAAGCCAAAGGTCTGAGCAAGAACCGGCATGAGCACATAGGTCGCCGCCGTCAGCCCATCCTGGACGATATGGGCTGTGCAGCCGACAGCCAGGGCCGTTCTGGAGTTGGTGGTCGCGGAGGGCATCCGGCAGCTATATCACGTAGTTCTGCGGATGTCCGGTCACAGGGTATGGCGCTGAAAGAGAAATGCGCTGCTTCCGAAGAGCTTGACCACAACGTGTCGGTACTTTTCTTTTAGTCGAGAGAGCTACAAAGCAGGGATGAACAGTAATTCACCGACGCACGGGCCGCGCTTGTATTATGGCCGGCTGAGAAAAGATCGATAGCCCGTTCGAGACCCAAGCAGAATGGGAAGGCCAAGTTCCCTCAACGAGCGAGTTCCTCGGCGCGATCGACGATGATCGACCTTAGGCCTTCCGCCATTCGTTGACCTCGCCTCTTCGCCAGTGAATGGTCATCGCCTGCTCGATTGCGGCCTCATTGAAAACTGTAAGACCATAGAAATCGAGAAGGTCGGCGAGATAAGCGCGGCGATCCGCAACGAAACGCCCGACCGTCAGGCAGCGCACGCGGATATCGGTTGCATCGCTTTCGGAAAGCATGCGCCAGCCATCGGCGAAGTCGACGAGAAGCGGCAGATAGTGATCGATGCACCAGTCGATCACCGCCTCCAGACCGTGATCGAGAGCATCGACGGGCGGCACGATGCGCCGCCAGATTGGGGCCAGCATGCGCCTGCCGACATCCTTGCTGACGAAATGCGCCCAGGAAAGCACCGCCTGCCGCGGATCGCGCAGATGAACGAGAACACGATCGATGCCGGTATCGACGAGCATGGTGAGATTGACCGGATCCGGCGCGATATGCTCTTTTGCGACGATACCGCCGGATGCCATCTCACGCAGTCGGAACGGCACCAGGCAGCAGTTCGGAAACAGGCCGATCGATACGTGACACTGTCCGAAGTCGAAGCCGGCAGCCAGGATATTCCAAAGGCTCTCGCTCGCCGATTTCGGCATGGTGGTGATCAGGATCGACGGTCGTTTCACCGAGCGGGCACGTTTGCGCCGGCTGTCGAAATCGGCGACGCATGATCGCACCGGCTTCAGGGGTAGTTCGACATGCGCGAGCCGTACAGCAGCTTCATCGACCCGGTTCCGGGCGGGGAGAAGATTGGCTAGCCCCGTCTGTTCAGGAGCATCAGGCGATTATCCGTCGCAATGGGCAGCGATGGAGTCGATTCTCCCGAAGATCGGCTGCTCTCCTGAAACCCTTCGTAAATGGGTACGATGCACAGAGTGCGACACCAAGCAACGAGCCGGGCCAACCCAACCAGCGACGATCTCACACATCTCAAAACTTTAGAGCGAGAGATCCGTGAGCTGCGTCAAGTCAATGAGATGTTGCGGAAGGCATCGAGAATGCCGAAATGGTCACTTGCATTATTCTTGACTAGCTCTGCATGAACATTTCAACGAGGTCGACGTTCTTATGATGTTCCGTCGAGAGATCAACTTGCGCTTCGATATGTTCGAGATGGGCAACCATATGTTGCGCGGCTTCATCCGACCTGCGGTTTTTGATCGCCTGCAGGAGCTGCTTATGTTCGTCGACATGACAATTCGCCGTACCTGCTGCGCCAAATAGGCCGATGATTAGAGATGTGCGGGTTACTAGTTCTTTGACCATCCGCTCCATCACGTGATTGGCCGCCATTTCCGCCAAATTCACATGAAAGAGACCTGAAAGGCGGATTGCCGATCGGCGATCACCAGCCACATGAGCATCTTGTTCTTCTTCGAGCAATTGCTCCAGCCGGCGAATATCGCCTTCTTGGCTTCGCTCGATAGCAAATCGGCAAACATTCGGCTCAATGGCTCGGCGGGCCTCGAATACTTCGCGGGCCTGCTCCTTCGTTGGGCTCGAAACATAGGCTCCACGATTGGACTGCAGATCGACGATATCGCGGCTGGCCAGCAACAGAAGGCTGCGACGAATACGCATACGACCAACGCCGAAAGCCTTGCCCAGCGCCGATTCCGATAACTTGGTTCCGGGTGGCAAACGTTGCTCGATCACAGCTTCAAAAATGCGATCGATGATGTCTTCTTCGCTCAATCCGCCCACGCGCCTTCCCTGCACTTCTGCGATATTCTGCGCCTTCCTCTTTGCCCAAAAGCCCAACTGGGCTCTCGAAATGCTGCTCACATATTATGTGCCTACGTCAGGATTAACAATCTATACAGTTATTGTAAACACACATAATAATGATTGTTGACAATCTATCCCATGCCTTGTTCATTGATGAGACGGTTGCTCCGCGACAGAAATCAGGGAGTTTGAAACATGAGACGTGGTTTTTTGAAATCCATGGCCATTGCAGCCATGGCAACGGCATCCTTGGCCGCCTTTGGGATGAAGGGGGCTTCGGCAGCGAACGAAACACTGAAAATCGGCTTTGTCGGCGTCACCAGCGGTCCCGCTGCAGCATGGGGCATCTCCAATGTCCGCTCCATGCAGGCGCGCGCCGCCTGGATCAACGAGACCGGCGGCATTGATATCGGCGGCACGACCTATGACGTCGAAATCGTAACCTTCGACGATCAAAAGGACCCGAAACGGGCGATCGCCGGGATGGAAAAGATGGCGCAGGAGGGCATCCATTATGTGGTTGGCCCGAATGTCGATGACGGCGCCGCCGCTGTTCGTCCCGTGGCCGAGCAGAACGACATCATGTATTTCCCCTATGCCTTTCCGAAGTCACTCTACGAAGCGCCGGCCTCCAATGCCGTTCTCGGCATGGTCGCGAATTATCAGTCCGGCCCTGCGATCTACGCCTATCTGAAAGAGAACAATGGCGTGCAGAAGGTCGCATTTGTCGCCGCCAACGAGTCGGATCCGCTCAGCCAGCGCGATGGTGGCGTTGCCGCCGCCAAGGAACTCGGTCTGGAGGTCGTGTCCGACAATGTGACCTATCAGGTGGACACGACGGACTTTACGCCAGTGCTTACACCGGTGATGCGCACGCAGCCCGATCTTCTGGTTCTGTCCGGCGTTGCTCCGGCCAACGCGCCGCAGCTCATTCGGGCCGCGCGTGAATTGGGCTTTGCCGGGCTGATCTCGACCGAGACGGCACAGGACGCGGCCGTTTTGCAAGAAGGTGCGGGCGAGCTGGCCAATGGCTTTATTTCCGTCGGTGGTGCATCGACCCCGGAAATCGCGACCGACGCCATGAACGAATTCGTCGATCGCTACACGGAGATGTTTGGCGAGTACAATGACGAGTCGAACACCAAGGTCTATGCCCTCGAATACATTCTCGAGACGATGAAAGCCAATCCAGCGGCGATCGATGACGTGGCCGAGTTCAAGACGACCATGGATACGTTCGAGGCGGACAACATCTACATGAAGGGCGATGCAAAACTGAAATATGTCGGCATGACCTCCTTCGGACAGAAGCGTCAGGTCGCCGTACCGATGGTCGTCAACGTGTTCGTGGACGGTGCTTTCCAGACGCTGTTCATCGCCGAAGTCGACTGATCACCTAAGCACAAAAAAAACCTGGCATAACTGCTGAGAGGCCCGGACCACCTCCCGGGCCTCTCGCAAAACAGGGCTGTCTTCATGGAGCAGATCGTTGCGAATGGGCTCTATCTGGGTGCGCAATATGCACTCATAGCCTTGGGGCTGACGTTGATCTTCGCTCTGATGAACGTTCTCAACTTTGCCCATGGCCAGATGTATGTGATCGGCGGCTTCGTGACCTATACGGTCTACGCCCAGCTTGGCCTTCCCTTCGTCATCGCTCTCATCACGTCCGCCGTGACGCTTGCGATCGTCGGGGCGCTTATCGAGAAATTTCTGTTCCGGCCGGTCATCCAGAAATCGGTCCGAGAAGAAAGCACGATGCTGCTGGCTGCAGGCATCGCCTTCTTCCTGGACGCCATCATCCTGCTGGTGTTCGGCGAAAAACAGCGGGGCGTGCCGAAAATCGTCGACGGCGTTTACAACTATGACAACTTCACCATGGTCATGCCCTATGACAAGATTCTGATCGGCTGCCTGGCCCTGCTGGCGATCGCTGCCTTCATCCTCTACATGCAATATTCGAAAACCGGCCGCGCCATGCGCGCTTTGGCGCAGGACAAGGTCGCAGCGCAGCTCATGGGCGTCGACGTGGATCGCTACTCCATGATCGGGTTTGCGCTTGGCGCCATGCTGGCGGGTGTGGCCGGGGGGCTTCTGGTCACCATCACCGGGGTCAATCTCGGCATGGGTGGTCCCACATCGATCAAGGCCTTCATGATGGTGATGATCGGCGGCGCCGGCGTGATCTCCGGCGCGATCGCCGGCGGCTTCATTCTCGGCATGCTCGAATCCATCGGGCTTTCGGTTCTGGCTGCCTATGGCGACATTACCTATCTCGTCATCTTCGTCAGCCTGATGGTGTTCCTGGCCATCCGCCCGCAGGGGCTCATGGGCAAGCCTTGGGGGTGATGAGGTAATGGCCGACAAGAGACAGTTGATCGGAGTGGCTGCGTTTCTGTTCGTGGTCTTCGTTGTTGTCCCCTGGCTTATTCACGTAAGCGGTCGCTGGGATTTCTATTATACGCTGACCTCCGTTGCCCTGCTTTCGATCGCGAGCGGCGGCGTGTGGCTGACCTTCTACATCGGCCGCATCAATATCGGTCAGGGCGCCTTTGCACTGACCGGCGGGTATGTATCGGCCATTCTAGTCGTGAATTATGGCGTTTCCTTCTGGCTCACCATTCCGCTTGCCGGTTTGTTCTGCGCCTTCGTTTCGGTGTTGATCGGCTTGCCGATCCTGCGCCTGCGCGGCGTCTATTTCGCCATGGTGACCCTGGTCCTGACCGAAGTCGCCAGATTGACCGCACTCGCCTTGCCGATCACCAATGGGGCAAGAGGGATTTCATCAATTCCGCTGCCGGGCGAGGTCTCGCTCTTCGGCCTCACGATCATCCCCGATTTCTCGACCATCGAGAATGTCAAGCTGGCCTTCTACTACCTGGCCACCGTCTTGATGGTGGTCAGCTTTGCGGGCTTGTACCGCCTGGTGAACTCGCGCATCGGCCATCTCTGCCGCTCGCTGCAGCAAAATGAGGAGCTTGCGTCGTCGATCGGTGTGAACACGGCCTATCTGCGCGTCATCGCCTACGCAATCTCGTCGTTCATGGGCGGCGTTTCCGGCGCCATCTTCGTCGCGATTTCCCGATCGATCTATCCGGCAAGCTTCCCGGTCAAGGACTCGGTGGACTTCATGCTCAACTGCTTCCTGGGCGGGCTCGGCTACGTCTTCGGCCCCATGCTTGGAACCTTCATCATCTATTTCGGCTGGGACGTCCTGTTCACCACCGGCAAATACCAGTTGCTGATCTACTCCTCGGCCTTGATCCTCTTGATCTTGTTCCTGCCCAACGGGCTCTTGAGCCTGCGATTTCCCAAGAAGGAAGGGGCCGTGAAATGAGCGCCCTTCTCGAAGTCAGAAACGTCACCAAGACCTTCGGCGGTCTGACCGCCGTCAACGATGTCTCCTTCGAGGTCGAGCCCAAGGAAATCCTGTCGGTCATCGGCCCGAACGGTGCCGGAAAGTCCACCTTGTTCAAGCTGATCTCGTCCTTCCTGCCGACGACCAGCGGCGATGTGCTGTTCAATGGCGAGCGCATCTCAAACCTGGCGCCCCATATCGTCGCGAGGAAGGGCGTGGTGCGCACGTTTCAGGAAACCACGATCTTCAAGAGCATGACCGTCCGCGACAATGTCATCGTCTCCCATCATCTGCGCTCGAAGGCCAATCTCGCCGGCTATTTCCTCGGCACGGGTGTCGCCCGGCATGACGAGGAAGAGTTCGGCCGTTCAGCCGACGAGATCATCGGTTTTCTCCGGCTTGGCGACATCAGGGACGAACTTGCGAGCAACCTTCCCCAGGGCCATCTGCGGGCGCTTGGCATCGCCATCGGCCTTGCCACCAACCCGACCGTCCTCCTCCTGGACGAGCCTTTTGCCGGCATGAACCACGACGAGACGATGCGCATGGTGGATCTGGTTCGCGGTGTCAGGGATCGCGGCGTGACCGTTCTTCTGGTGGAGCATGACATGGCCGCCGTCATGAAGATCTCCGATCGCATCGTGGTGATCAATTTCGGTGAGAAGATCGCGGAGGGCACACCTGTCGACATTCAGGCCGATGAAAAGGTCATCGAGGCCTATCTCGGGAGCGAAGACGATGCGATCGGGATGTAGCTGATGGGCGAGATGCTGAAATTCGACGATGTCGAGCTTTACTATGAGCATG
>JBPCVQ010000553.1:0-5937 GCA_051010395.1 Geminicoccaceae bacterium
CTGGTGTGTTGACCAGGAGATGCGCGCCGTCGAGCGCATCCGCGCGCTGTTCCCATGCGGTGATGTCGATCGCACGGCCGGGTGCTATCGCCTCGAGGGTCTCTGCCAGCCGTTCGGCGCGTTCCCGCGTTCGGTTGATCAGGCGAAGATCGGGAGCGCCCGCGTCGAGCAGAGCGACCGCAACCGCCCTCGCCGCCCCGCCCGCACCCAGGATGACCGCAGGGCCGCTGGCGGCGCGCCAGTCCGGAGCGCTGGCGTTGATGCTGGCGATGAAGCCGAAGCCATCGCTGTTGTCGCCCCGAAGGCGGCCGCCCTCGCCGATGACGATCGTATTGACGGCGCCGATACGCTTTGCCGCCTCGCTCACCTCGTCGATGAACGGCATGACCGCCTCTTTATGCGGTATGGTGAGGTTGACGCCCCGAAAGCCAAGCGCATGCAGGCCGCGAAGGGCGGATTCCAGGTGCTCCGGAGCGACCGCCAGCGGCAGGTAAGCACCGTCGATGTCGTAGTGATCGAGCCAGTGTCCATGAAGGCGCGGCGAACGCGAATGCTTGACCGGCCACCCCATGACACCGGCGAGTTTTGCGGCCCCCGTCAGAAATTTTCGTGTCGTCACGCCATCACCACGCCCTGTTCACGAAGGAAGTTAAGCGTCGGCAGCAGCGGCAGACCGAGGATGGAAAAATGCTCGCCTTCGATCCGCGAAAACAGATGCGGACCCAATCGCTCGATATGATAGCCGCCGACCGTCTCCAGCATATCGTCGCCGATGGCATCGAGATAGCTGTCCAGAAAATCGGGCGAGAGATCACGCATCATGAGCCTGTTCAACGCTAGATGATGCCAGATGCGGGCACCACCGCGAAAGGCGACGACGGCGGTGTGCAGCTCGTGCGGCTTGCCCGCGAGCTTTGACAGCTGCGCGTGCGCAGCTTCCCGGTCTGTAGGCTTATCGAACCAATCACCCTCGCAGGTCAAAATCTGATCCGCACCCAGCACGATCGCCGCGGGCGGTACGGGCGGCACGGCCGCAGCGACAACCTTGGCTTTGAGTTCGGCCAGAGCGACAGCCGCCTCCCCTGCCGATCCTCCAGCCGCTTCAAACGAAGCCTTGACCTCGCCCTCGTCGACAGCCGCAGGCTGAAGCGCGACCTCGATACCGGCAGCTTCAAACATGGCGGCGCGCGCGCGGCTGGCAGAGGCGAGGATCAGCGGCGGAGCGCCCTCGATTTTCGGAAACACACTCAAAATCCAACGATTCCCATCACACTAGAGATCACCATGATGCTTCCAACGCGATCTTATACCGTTCGCATCAAACTCTGATCAATAAGACAGAATTTACGCTTCCTTAATCTGGCTTCGATATCAACGATGGATCTTGTTGGTCCATGCGATCCTGCGAATCCGAGCCTCGGCGTTCTTCAGGCGGACGGGCGGATCCCCAGGATCGCATGGACCAGGTCATGACCATGACATGAACGACTTAACAAAGGATTACTGGTCTGTGCATGGCGCTTAGCAGGCTGGGGAAAAAGTCAGGCGCTCCTGTCACAAACCCAATTCCGCCCTTTTTCGTTAGCAAACACCCCCATAGGCACCGACAGGTGGCCAATTCACCACCTCGACAGACGAATTTGTCGCTCAATTCGGACATCGCGGTCTTTTCTCCGCAACCTGCCGCATTGACGAGAAGTTTGCCCGGTTGGCATCACTCAAGACAAGAACCGCATACCCTCCCGACCCAAACGCGTTCGGCTCTCCCCGCCCCAAAAGTCAACGAGATGGCCGCGCCATCAGGTGGGGAGGCGGATGAGGACGCGGAGGCCGCCCGCCGGGGCGTCGTGGAGCTGAATGTCGCCACCGTGGCTGAGCACGATGTCGCGGGCGATGGAGAGGCCGAGGCCGACGCCGCCGGTGTTGGCGTTGCGTGAGGCGTCGAGGCGGAAGAAGGGTTTGAACACGGCTTCGCGCTGATCGGCCGGCACACCAGGACCGTCGTCGTCGATCGCGATCCAGACCTGGTCGTCCTCCATGGTCGCCCGGATACTGACCCAATCCGCGTAGCGCACCGCATTCTCGATCAGATTGGCAACGCAGCGGCGGATGGCCACCGGTCGCAGCGGCATGGTGATCGGCCGTTCGATCTCGATATCGATGGTCGTGCCGTCCTGCCCTGCGCGGCTGCCGACCTCCTTTAGAATATTGCCGAGATCGGTGGGCGTCATGCTCTCCTGCCCCTCGCCGCGCGCGAAGGCCAGATAGCCGTCGACGACCTTGGCCATGTCCTCGACATCACGCTGCAGCGCTCTGATATCGTCGGGATGGGGTTTGGTGCTCTTCAGCATCTCGAGTTCGAGCTTCATGCGGGTGAGCGGTGTGCGTAAATCGTGGGAAACGGCGGCGAGCATCTCTGTTCGCTGTGTCAACTGGCGGAGGATGCGCTTGCGCATGGTGTTGAAGGCGGCGCCGGCCTGACGGATTTCGATCGCGCCTGCGAGCTTGAAGTCGCCGACATCCCGCCCCTTGCCGAAATTGTCCGCCGCCCAGGCAAGGCGCCGGATCGGCCGAAGCTGGCGGGTCAGGAAGTAGATGGCGAGCATGAGGAGAAGCAGCGAGAGGCCGACCATCCAGCCGATGAAGATCCGCGTGGTCGTGCTGTCCACGCGCTTTCTGGGCGCGACGACCCGGAGGAGCCCGTCCTCGAGCTCGACGAAAACGGCGATCCGGCGTGGCCGCTCCGAGGTCAGCGTCGTGTCGATCGCAAAGGGATGGCGGAGCTGCTTGGTGAACATCTTGGTGAGGGTCTTGTCCAGACGGGAGGCTATCCCTCGCTCACCGATCGAGGCCTGCTCCAGCCCACTACCAGGCTCCAGCGTGATCGTGAATCCGAAATGCCTACGGCCGAGATCAAGAACCTTCTGCCGGGTTTCGGGTCCGTCGGCATTTTCGACCATGTCGGACAGGAGGCTTATCTCCCCCGCGACACCGAAGGCGAGCCAGCGTGTGACGGTGTCCCAATGGCGCTCGTAGAACACATAGGCGAGCACCGCCTGCAGGATCAAAAGCGGCAGGAGCACGATCAGAAGCGAGCGGCCGAACAAGCTTTTCGGCATCATCTGCCGGAGCAGCGGCTCGCGCGGGCCAAGGCCCGCCTGGCCCGGACCTGCCTGACGAAGAGCATCCCATTTACCCGCCAGTTCGGAGAACATAGCCTGCTCCTCGCATGGTCAGGAGAAATTGCGGGCGACGCGGATCGATCTCGATCTTGCGTCGAAGCCGCGCGATCTGCGTGTCGACCGCCCGATCCGACCCGCTGATCCGGCTCCGCTCGGAGAGTTCACGCCGATCGACCGGGTCGCCGGGTTGGCGCGCCAGGATCGAAAGGAGTGATAGCTCTGCGGTGGTCAGGTGGACGGGCTCGCCATCTTTTTTCAGCTGCTGACGTTCAATGTCAAAAATAAAACCGCCGAAATGGGCGGAACGCCGCGCAGGCTCTTCCGCTTTTTGGCCAGACGCCGATGAGCGCCTGAGAATGGTGGCAATCCGGAGAAGGAGTTCACGCGGATCGAAGGGCTTCACCAAATAGTCGTCGGCGCCGGCGGCAAGACCACTAATCCGGTCCTCGGTTTCGCCACGTGCGGTAAGCAGAAGAACCGGCAGGTCGATGGTCTCCCTAAGCTCTCCGGTAAAACTGATGCCATCCTGTCCCGGCATCATGACGTCGAGCACCATGAGATCGAACGCGAAGTTCCGAAGCGCCGCACGCGCCTCTCCCGCATCGGCGGCAACGCTGATATGATAGCCGTTACTGGTGAGGAAGCGGCGGAGAAGTTCGCGCAGACGGCCATCATCGTCGACCACCAGAATGTGCTGGTCATGCTCCTCTTCGGCGCCGGCTATTTCATTCTCGCTCATGAAGGCTGCCAGCGCTGACTGCCGTTGGTCTTGACCCGGTGAAAATAACGACGCGCGGGCTCGTCGATCAGGCCTTCGAGCACCTGATGGTAGCCGGCGACCGCTTCGGCGCCTGCGGCGCGATAAGCGTCCGCGAGACGCCGCCGCAAACCGTCGCTCAGCCGTTGATCCAACGCTCTGCCGTCGACGGTGAGTTCCAATAGGCGTTGGCGTCGATCGGTTTCGTCCTTGGTCTGGGTGATGAGGCCCTTGGCTGTGAGTTCCTTCAGTAGCCGGGAGAGGCTCTGCTTGGTCAACGGCACGATCTTTAGGAGGTCGACCATGGTCACACCGGGGCGCCGGCCGATGAAATGCAAAAGCTGCTGGTGACTGCGGCCGAGATCAAGGTCGTCGAGCAGCGCCGTCTGGTCGCCACGCAGACTCTGCAGGGCAAACTCCAGGAGTTCCAGCCCCTCGATCAGCTCTTCGTCCTTCAGGAAAAGCGGGTTGGGCGGAACGGGCGGGAATGGGCGAGTAGCCTTGGGTTTCGTCACGTTGACACATCCGCATCGGCAGTGCTACGCGAATGTGTTTAGCATGACGGTTTCGGAAAGGCAGCGTCTTATGTCACTCGTCCCCTACGACGATCGCGACGGCTATATCTGGTTCGATGGCGACATGATGCCGTGGCGCGATGTCAAATGCCATGTCCTCACGCATGCGCTCCACTATGCCAGCGCGGTATTCGAGGGTACGCGCGTTTATGGTGGCGAAGGATTTAAGCTCTCCCAGCATAATGAGCGTCTGAAGTTCTCCGCCGAGGTCATGGGCTTCGAAATTCCCTACGACGTCGCCACTATCGATCAGGCGTGCAAGCAGGTGATCGCCGCCAACGGCCTCTCGGACGGCGACGGCTACCTTCGTCCGATTGCCTGGCGCGGATCGGAGATGATGGGCGTTTCGGCACAGGCCTGCAAGATCCACCTGGCGATCGCCGCCTGGGAATGGCCGGCCTATTTCACACCGGAGGCCCGTATGGAGGGTATCCGGATGACCTGGGCGCGCTATCGCCGCCCGGCGCCGGACACGGCACCGACCGAGAGCAAGGCCGCCGGCCTCTACATGATCTGCACACTCTGCAAGCATGAAGCCGAGGCCGCCGGTTACAATGACGCATTGATGCTCGACTATCGCGGCTACCTCGCCGAGGGCTCGGGCGCTAATCTGTTCCTCGTGATCGACGGCAAGCTGCACACGCCGCTCGCCGACTGCTTCCTGAACGGCATCACGCGGCAGACAGTGATCGAGCTTGCCAAGGCGCGCGGCATCGAGGTGATCGAGCGTCATATCAAGCCCGAAGAACTGAACGACACCAATGAGGTGTTCCTCACCGGCACCGCGGTCGAGGTGACACCGGTCAAGGAAATCGCCGATCACAATTTCCAGGTCGGCCGGATCACCCGCGACCTCATGGCCGACTTCGACGCCCTGACCCGAGCCCCCGCCAAAAAAGCCGCCATCTGAGACCCGTGCCGGGTCGGGCTGGACTTGCTTCAGGCGGTTTGGGGGCTCGCGTTCTCCGCCCTTAAGTGTCTGGAGGACAGGGAAGGCTGGACGGCGTCGGATGCAGGGCGTTTAAATGCACCTAAGTTCCCGAGCCGCTTACGCTCTCGACTATGACATGGACGCCCGAGCCAGACTCGGGCAAATCACCCCGATTGTGGCGGGATCGGGGTGAGGTCGACATTGGTGGGGACTTCGAAGACCTGACCTGGGTAGATGATGTCGGGATCGCGAATCTGGGTTTCGTTGGCCTCGACGATGTAGACGTAGTTGAAGCCGTCGCCGGAGAGACGTCTGGCGATGCGCCAAAGCGAATTTCCAGGCTGCACGACGACATAGTCGACTTTCGCCTCGCCTTCGACCGGTGGAGAGGTGGCCCGGGTAAAGGGGGTTTCGAGGCGGGCGATGGTCTGTCCCTCAAGATCCAGCTGGTCGAGGCGAAGGGTGTAATCGCCGCCGGGCAGGTCCTCATCC